>URZD01000205.1 GCA_900552305.1 uncultured Eubacteriales bacterium | reverse complement strand
AAGCCGCTGTCTTGTCTTGTTGACAAACCCAATCATAAGGTAGATTGAGAACGAAATTATAAGAAAGTTTATCACGTTCTGAATAAAATTGCCGTATGCAACAGCCGCCTCCGGCTTGATAACCGCGCCGTTTTCGATAACCGCTTGGCTGAGGACGAGTTTCAGCTCTTTAAAGTCCACTCCCGCGGTCAGGAATCCGAAAAACGGCATCATAATATCGTTGACCAGCGACGAAACGATTGTGCTGAACGCGCCGCCGACAATAATGCCGACCGCCATGTCGATTACGTTGCCCTTAAAGGCAAAATCACGAAATTTTTTAAACATACCGGGCTACCTCCGTATTTTTTATGCCCGCCTGCCGCAAAGCTCTGCGGCAAGGGCGTCGATTTCTTTAATATTTTCTTCATTAAGCGCCGACTTAATATGAACGGTTGCGTCGGTAAACGTGAGATTTTTGCTGTTCTCCAGCATTTTTTTAATCGTCTTTGCCGCAGTGGGCGCCCATGAGCCGTTTTCGATAATTCCGACGGTGCGGTTTTGATAGTTTCGCTCGGTAAGGTGATTGATAAACTCGCGCATAAACGGGAATATATCCGCGTTGTAGGTCGTGGTCGCAAGCACCGCCTTGCCGTAGCGGAACGCGTCCTCGACAGCCTCCGCCATGTCGCAGCGCGCCAAATCGTTTACCGCAACCTTGGGACAGCCGTATTCGCGCAGCTTGTCAGCCAAAAGCTCCGCCGCCTTTTTGGTGTTTCCGTAAACAGAGGTGTACGCAATCACAACTCCGTCCGTTTCAACTCCGTATGACGACCATGTGTTATAAAGGTCGATGTAGTAGTCAAGATTTTCGTTTAAAATCGGACCGTGCAGCGGACAGATTGTCTTTATATCAAGAGCCGCCGCCTTTTTGAGTACGCTCTGTACCTGTGCGCCGTACTTGCCGACAATTCCGAAGTAGTAGCGTCTTGCCTCGCACGCCCAGTCTTCGGAAACGTCCAAGGCTCCGAACTTGCCGAAAGCGTCGGCGGAAAACAGCACCCTGTCGCATGAATCGTAGGTCATGATTACCTCCGGCCAGTGGACCATTGGCGCGGTGATAAATGTGAGCGTGTGGCTGCCGAGCATGAGTGTATCGCCATCGCCGACAACGACCCGTCTGTCCGCGTAGTCCGTTCCGAAAAACCGGTTCATCATATCAAATGCCTTTTGTGACGCGACAACCGTTGCGGTCGGATATTTGCTCAAAAACTTGTCGATGTTTGCGGAGTGGTCAGGCTCCATATGCTGTACGATAAGGTAGTCGGGCGTTCTGCCGCCGAGGGCGCGCTCAACATTGCCGAGCCATTCGTTGCCGAAACGTGCGTCAACCGTATCGAAAACCGCAGTCTTTTCGTCTGTGAGTACGTATGAATTGTAAGCCATGCCGTTTTCAACGGTGTACTGACCCTCGAAAAGGTCAATATCGCGGTCGTTTACGCCGACATAGGTTATATCCTTTGTTATGTTCATAGTGTTATACCTCCGTTAAAAGATGTTATATTAGTTTGGGAATATTTTTAATCGCGTTTGCGCGTGCAAGCGCTTTGATTACAATAATCGCGATTATGTAGTCAAGAGCGTGGTGGATAAGCGTTCCGATACCCGTTGTATAGGCGGTTACCCATGCCGTGGCGTCTGCGGCGGACGTCCAGCCGAGGGCGAGGAAGGCGTATGCGACCAATGCCTCGAACAGTGCGTGAAGCAGCATTGTAACTACTCCGCAAAGCAGAATACTGCATTTTCTTGAAATCATAAACGCGCCGACAAGCGCAAAAACTATGTGCGACGCCGCACGAGCCGCAACCACGGGCGGAGTACCGCAGAAAAAGAAACCGAGAGCCGTGCCGATTGCCGTAAGCAGCGCGGACAGCGGCGAAATAAACATCGCGATAAAAATCGGAACGTGCGCCGTGAGGGTTGCCGTAAACGCCGGCGGGAGCGTAATGCGCAGAAAACCGAACGCCGTTGGAATAATGATTCCGAACGCGATAAGCAGCGCGGTTATAACCATATTTTTTGTACTGAATCTTTTCATGTAAGCACCTCATAACATATTTATTCATATATATTTTAAGGGTTTTGACATTCTTTGTCAATAGAACGCGGCGTTTTTTTCAAAAAAAACATAGCGGACGGACTAAAAATGTCGGCTGCGGTTGACATTGCCGCAAAAAAATAGTATAATATATCCGTTGAATTATGAACGCGGAGAGCTTAAGCGAAGAGAAGGGGCAGCCGCACGGCGTTTTGGGCGGCCGGATCCGCTTCTCGGCGGCTGTTAAACATGGGTTCATAAAGGAGGAAATTAAAATGAAATACAAAAAGCTGTTCACATCGGAGTCTGTGACGGAAGGACATCCGGACAAGATTTCCGATTTGATTTCGGACGCGATTCTTGACGCGATTCTCGCGGAGGATCCGGAGGCGCGCGTTGCTTGCGAGGTTACCGTTACCACGGGTCTTGTGGTGGTTGTCGGCGAGATAAGCACAAAATCGTATGTTGATATAAAGAAAATCGTTCGCGAAACGGTGCGCGAGGTCGGCTATGACCGTGCGAAGTACGGATTTGACTGCGACACCTGCGGCGTTATCTGCGCTATTGACGAGCAGTCGGGCGACATTGCCATGGGCGTTGACAAGGCGCTGGAGTACAAGACGGACGCCGAATCGGGCGAGGGTCACGGCGCGGGCGACCAGGGCATGATGTTCGGCTATGCGTGCGACGAAACGGAAACGTATATGCCGATGGCAATCTACCTTGCCCATAAAATGGCGCGGCGGCTTACCGAGGCAAGAAAGTCGGGACTTATGCCGTACCTAAGGCCGGACGGCAAAACTCAGGTTACGGTCGAGTATACAGAGGACGGCGCGGTCAAGAGAATTGACGCGGTTGTCGTTTCAAGCCAGCATGACGAGAACGTGGACATGGAGCTTCTGCGCAGGGAGATAAAGGAAAATGTAATCTGCCACACCATACCCGCGGAGCTTATGGACGATGACACCAAGATATACATCAATCCGACGGGAAGGTTTGTAATAGGCGGTCCGCAGGGTGATTCGGGGCATACGGGCAGAAAGATTATAGTTGATACCTACGGCGGCTATGCGCGCCATGGCGGCGGCGCGTTCTCCGGCAAGGACCCGACAAAGGTTGACCGTAGCGCGGCATACGCGGCAAGATATGTGGCGAAAAACGTGGTTGCGGCGGGACTTGCCCACGTCTGCGAGGTACAGCTTGCATACGCAATCGGCGTTGCGGAGCCTGTTTCGCTGCGTGTCGACACCTTCGGCACAGGCAAAATAAGCGAGGAAAAAATTGCGGAGATTGTCAGCCAAAACTTTGATTTGCACCCGTCCGGCATTATAGATATGCTTGACCTTAAACGTCCGATTTACAAGCAGACAGCGGCGTACGGTCACTTCGGACGTGACGATATAGAGCTGCCGTGGGAGAAATGCGACAGGGTTGACGCGCTCAGAAAAGCGGCGGGG
>URZD01000204.1 GCA_900552305.1 uncultured Eubacteriales bacterium | reverse complement strand
TGTTTTCAGTCTCACCTTATCGGATAAACCCGACAAAATTTATTATACTGCATTTATTTACAAATTTCAAGATATATTAACAAAAAATCGTTTATTATATGCTATTTTTCCTTTTTTCTTTGTAAAATCTCTATTGTATGTTTTAACAAGCATATCTCATCATCGTCCAATTCGGAAACATTCAACGTCTGCTGATTTTCCAGTCCAAGCAAAAAATCTGTTGTTACATGAAAAACTTTAGCCAGCTTAACCAATGTTTCAGGCGACGGATAACGCTCTTGCAATTCATAATACGAAATTACCGACTTTGTAACGTGAATCCGCTCGGCTAATTGTTTTTGCGTAAGTCCTTCTTTTAATCGCAACTCTTTTAACTTGTTTCCGAAATCAACCATACTAAAACTTCCTTTCCGATTTTAGTTTACCCTATTTATATATCAATATGGTTGATTTTTTAAACTAAAATAGTTGACAAACGGTAAAAAATGTGTTATACTAAGGCAAGGTTAAATAAAAAAACCCTTACACCGCTAAGTGTAAGAGTTGTCTTATTTTTTATTTGCCTTGTCAAATTCGGAGATTACTCTGCGAACGGTATCAATTTGAGAATCGGAAAGGCTTGACACGTCCAGCGTTCTCTGCTTTTCCACGCCGAGCAGAAAATCCGTTGTTACACTGAAATAATCGGCAAGCAAAATCAGTATGTCATATGTAGGGTAACCCATTCCGGTCTCATATTTACTTACCACCGCTTTTGACAGTCCTATACGCGAGCCTAATTCCTGTTGGGTAAGGTTGTGGCTTTTTCTTAAATTCCTCAGCACCGTGCCAAAATCACACACGTTCACATAAATCACCGCCTTGTCCGAAAATTTATATATATTGATAGTATATCTTAAAATTAGTCAATTTTTCATAGATTTTTATCAATAATATATTGACAAAATAAATTTCATGTGCTATACTAATAAAAAAGGCGGTGCTGCAAATGGATTCCGACATAAAAGCTGTTTGTTTTACCGGTCACAGAGCTGTCAAGGACATTGGCGCTGTGTGCAAAAGGCTGACGGAGCTTATTGGCGAACTTATCCGTGACGGCTACCGCACGTTTCTTTCGGGCGGCGCAAAAGGCTTTGACGCACTTGCGGCGGAAACCGTACTGCAAATGAAGGAAAAGTACCCCGGCATTGCTCTTAACATCATACTTCCGTTTGAGTTTCCTTACGAACACGAAGGCGATTGGACCGATGCCGAAATAGCAAGTCACAAATCGCAGCTTGACCGCGCGGACAGCACGGTTATTCTGCAAAGCGGCTACAAACGCGGCTGCTATTATCTTCGCGACAGATACCTTGTCGATAATGCGACACTTTGTATCGCGTACCAAACCCGCAACAGCGGGGGTACTGCATACACGGTGAAATATGCAAAAGGCAGGAATATCGATATAATAAACATTGCCTGAAAACGGCGGTGTAAAAACTTTTAATCTGCTAAAAAACGGAGCGCGGCGTAATGCCGCGCTCCCTCTTTTTTATCTTGGCTCACGGAGGTTTATTCCGTTCTGCCGCTTATTACATTTTATAGTCCTGACGTTTATCACATTTTGCAGTCTATCGCATTTTGCAGTCCCGCATTTATCATATTTTACCTTTTGCAACTTTTCCGATTATTCGGTTTTGCCCTCTTTTTGACGTTTATTTTGCAAATTACCGCTTTCTAAAAATTTTAATGCAGTACGCCTACTCCAAAATATTCTCCACCCTTACGCCGCAGCGCTTGGCATAGCCGACTGTATTCCCCGTTCCCGACGGCAAGCCGTTATAAACCGCTATCACAAGGCTGCTGCGGTCCACCATCCACTCGTTTCTTCTCTGATAGCAGCTTGCGGAGAAGCTCTTACTGACCGTACACACATAGTCGGAGCTTTCGACTATCCGCTGAAACTCCGCGACCTCGGCATAGGAACGCCCTTTTTCAAACCCCGGATACGGCAGTGCGCACACCAGCTTTATATCGGGATCGGACGCCCTTCGCGCAAGCACAATCCGTGCCGCCCATATGTCCGTCCCCCTTGCCATACCCGTAATAAACGTACGAAACCCCTCTGAAATCGCATTGTCTATCGCAGTCTCAAGCAGCGGAATCACCTCCGCCTCGGTCTGCTGCATTTTGCCCGGTCGGTGACCGGTGAAACAGCACCTTTTTAACCTTTTATCTTCTTCGTTCATTATCTTTGGTACTCAACCTCACTTCTTTTTTGAAAGGACAATAAATATTCGTTCTTCCTTTTCCTTTGCGTTCTCAAATGTAAACGGCGAAAACACTCCCTCCGCGACAAGTCCCGCGGCGGTTGCCGACTGTATCAGCTCGTCTGCGGAATATGCGCGTTCCTCCTGGTATTCGTCAAATCTTTCGTATGTACCGTCCTCGGTTTCGCGGAAAAAGTTCAGCTCAAAGCTGCAAATCCGCGTTTCCTCGGAAAAATCGTTGCGCCAGACGTAGTATATACCCTGTTCCTCGTTCACAAACGTATTACTGCCCAAAACCTCACGCAGCTTGTATTCGGTGTTGATGTCAAATATCATCAGTCCGCCGGGGTTAAGATAGTTTTCGGCAAGCCGAAACAGCTCGTCCGTTTCGCCGTCCGCGGTCAGATAGTTTACGCCGTCCAGCGCGCACAGTATCGCGTCAACCGTTCCGTAAAGCTCAAATTCGGTCATGTCCTGGTTGATAAAAAGAATGTTCTGCCCCGCCGCCTGCGCCTTCTCGCGCGCGATATTCAGCATTTCGACCGACAGGTCAACGCCTATCATATCATAGCCGCGCTGTGACATCGGAACGGTAATATTACCCGTTCCGCAGGCGAGGTCAAGCACAAGCTCCGGCTTTATGCCGTATTTTTCAAAAATGCGCTCATAATAATCCGCGAATTTCGCATAGTCTGCGTCCTGAAGCCTGTCATAGACCTCCGCAAAAGCGTTGTACATATAAATTCACCCCGCTTACAGCTTTTCCAGTTTGACATAAGCCGCCATAAGATTTTTTTCACCCACAGTGTCAAATTTCACCTTCAGGAACATATCCGCGCCGATTGCCTTTGCGTCAAGCACTGTACCCTCGCCGAACTTGCGGTGAAGTACGCGGTCGCCCGGCGCAAATTCGCCAACGCTGTCCGCGCTCTTTGCGGGCTTTGGCTGCGCCGCCGCGTGGTTTGCAAACATTGACGTATCCATAACCGGCTTTTTGGGCAGCACGCGCTCAAACTCCGCAAACGTGTTGCGCTCCGCCTGTTCCTCATGGATAAGCTCCTTTGGTATCTCCTTCAAAAACCTTGACGGAAGGTTATATTTGGTCATGCCGAACATGGTGCGGCTTTTGACGTGCGACATAAACAGCCGCCGCTTTGCACGCGTAATTCCGACGTAGCAAAGCCGCCGTTCCTCCTCCATTTCCTCCATAGTGTTGAACGAACGAACGCCCGGAAATATACCGTCCTCCATGCCTACAAGGAACACATTTTTAAATTCAAGACCCTTTGCACTGTGCAGCGTCATCAGAAGCACT
>URZD01000203.1 GCA_900552305.1 uncultured Eubacteriales bacterium | reverse complement strand
ACAGCAGTATGCCGGCAGCAACGGCTGTAACGATTATTTTGATAATATTTTTGTTCTTTGTCCGGGCGGCCGCCCCCCGCCGTACCGATTTCTATGGACATTTTAATCATAAAATTGGATTTTTTCGCACTGCCCTTGACTTTAAAACGCGCTGATGCTATAATTTATAAAAAACGGCGGAGGTAACGGTCATGCAAGTCGATTTTTCCGAGCTTGGCAACTATTTTTTCGATATAACCGATATATTCGCCACGGAACAGACAGCCGCGGGAAAAACAACATTTATCATGGAGGAATCGCGTCCGACAGACGCCCTTCTCCTGTTTGTCAGCTCTGCCGGAATATGCTATAGGGACGGTCTTTCACCGCTCTGCGTTTCTCAGGGCTCGCTTGTATATTTGCCGCGCAACAGCAGATATATATGGGAAAATTCCCCCGCCCCCGACTGCGATTCTCAAAGAAATCTTTTATTTGAATTTTCGCTCGGTCATACGGCTGCATATTGCGGAAAAAAGAACGAGCTTTGCCGCACCGCGGCAGCAAATGACGGCATCACACTTAGCAATGACGTAACAATAGTAACCACCCGCCATACCGCTCTTTACGAAAAACTGTTTATGAAGCTGATTGACGTTTTCTCACGCTCTCCCCGCGCGCCGCTGCCGATATTCTGCGCGGCATATGAGCTTTTGAATACCGTATCTCACAACTGTCGAATCGAAAAAATCAGCCGCACGGATACCGAAATTATCAAAAAAAGTATAAAATATCTTGAGGATAATTCATGCACCAAAAGTATCAGAGAAATATCCGACGAATGTAATATAAGCATCGGATACTACGAACGGCTCTTTTACAGTTATTCAGGCATGACGCCGACAGAATACCGGAGTATTCAAAGAATAAACCGCATAAAAATGCTTTTACAGGATAAAAATACCACGCTTGAAGAAATCGCGGAAAAAATGGGCTATTGCGACAGCGCCTACCTTTGCCGAATATTCAAAAAGAAGGCGGGGATGACCCCCGGCGAATACCGCCGCATATTTCTTGCATAGCAGGAATCAAAACATATTCCCATGTTTAACGGCAAAAACCGAACAGCGCACCGACTAAAGGTCAGTGCGCTGTTTTTCTTTTCCGCATAGGCTCCTTAATAAGCATTGCCGAATATGTGAAATCAGTGCTGTTTCTGTGTCATTTAAATACCAAATTTTTCTCAGGACTCGCTGTCATCAAGCGCCCCGAAAAACTTTATCATGTAATACAAAAATCCGTCCTGCTCGTTTGCAAATTCGTCATAATACTCGCCGCGCCTGCCGTTCACGGTCAGCGGATGTACGCGCGTGCAATGCGCGCTGCCGTCAGGCTCGTATACCGACAGATTATTTCTTGCGCCGCAGAACGCGCGCCGCCTGTATTCCTCATCACCCGAAATCATCGCGTAGTGCAAAAATCCGTTTGAGGTATGCACGGACGCGCTGTGCGGGAACGTATCGCCCGCCATCTTTCTTTTGCCGAACCACCACGCATCCCAGTGCCTTATCGCAAGGTCGTTAAGGTAATGGCTCGGCTGCGCTCCGTTGAACTTCTCCAGTATTTTCAGGTGCTTTTTACATTCCGCAATCAGCTTATCGTCACGGTCAATCATATACATCTGCGCTAACATAAGCACCGCCGGCGTAACAATGGTCTGCTCGTACATTACCTCATGCTCCGGATAGTTATAGCCGATTTTAATGATATTATCAACGTGTCTGCGGTACATTTTCGTCAGCTTGTCAGCCTTGTCGTCCATTCCCGCCTTTCTGAGCGCCTCCACCGTTTCGTAAAGCGAAAGTCCGTTCGGATAAAACCGCTCCCCGCCGATACTGTAGTACACCTCAAGCAGTTTGTACATTTTGTTTAAATACTCCGGATCCTTTGTAAGGTTATACATCTCCATTACAAATACCGACATCCACGGCGCGTTGTAAAGCCGTTTTCTTGTCGGGTCCTTGCCTATATCGTTATATACCTCGCCCGTTTCCTCGTCATAAAATTCGCGCGTAACGAATTTATAGTATTTCATAAGGCTTTCATATATCTTCGGGTCAGGGTCATATTGCAGATATTTCGCAATAAAAATTCCCATCACAAGCCGCTCGCGCGAGGCATTGTAATCGCTCCAAAGCTCGTCAAAGATAAGGCACTTATCCTGATTGTCATATATAAGGTATGCGCCGTCAAGTGCGCTGCCCTCGCAGTTATACTGCTGTTTTTGCGTGATAAACTCAGCTCTTTTGCGGGCAAGCTCGCAAAACGGTATTTGTACAAAGAACTCCGCTTTGGTCTGTACCCCGCCTGCACGGATAACAAACTCATGATGTCCGAGCCGAACGGGCGTATATTCCACATACGTTCTGCCGTTCTTTTGCTCTGTGACTATTTTTTCGCCGTCGAGCGTAACCTCCGCATTTTCGCGGTTTATGTCAAAGCATATCCTTTCATCGGAATACACCGTATAATTCTGCGCGTCAATAAGAATCGCGGTATCGTATTTTTCAAGCGCACTGCGAAATTCTCCGTCCTTGTACCAGAACATTTCCCATTCAATGCACATTTTTTCACCCGGTTTAAGCCTGAACACCGACGGATGCAGAATAAAATCGCCGCGGTCGTTGCTGCCCTCGTCTATATTTCTCTCTATACTGTAGGTATCAAGGCTGCCCTTTGTCAGCGCCAGTCCCAAGCCGTACGGAAACGGTCCCATTTTTACGGCGTTTATATATGACGTATTCCCGCCGCACCATATATGAGTGTGACATCTTTCGGTCATGCAGACGCTCGCCGCCGTATAGCTGTCGTTAAAGGTTGTATAAATCCCTACTCCGCCGCGGTTAAAGAACACATCTCTTCCCGTTGCGCTTTCAAAGGTGTAGCTTTCCTTGTATACATCGTTTTCAAGGCTGCGTACAACCGTTACAAGGAGGTGCGGCGTACGGTACACGGCTGTAAGACCGTTTTCGTTACGCGTCACCGACTCCGTTTTGGAATCCTTTATAATTCCCCACGTTTTTTCACCCTCGACCCAGTTCATTTGATATTTATCCTCCGAATTTCGGATAAAATCAACTCCGCCGTTTACATAATTAAACTTAATATCGAACATATCATACCTCCGCAGTTATTTTGTATGTATATCTTACCAAACTGCGCACGGTATTACAATGTAGCATTTAACTCAAAAATAGGACAATTTCACACAGGCGTTCGCCGCTCCGAAATTTCGCATCATGCGCCGCACAACACAATTGCCTTTGCCGCCCGTTCGCTGCACACCGTATTTTGCAGAATTTTCCGCCATATCGCAATCAGCCGAAACGGAGTTAAACACATTATTTCGCAGTACCACGGTTATTCCTCTCCGAGGTATTCGCGGATTGCGTTTTCAACCGCCTTCACCTCGTCATAAAACGCAGACGCTGATATTCGAAACGCTCCGTTCCCGAGAATAATTATCTGCTCCATATTATCTGAGGTCGCGACTCTGACCCTCGCCTTTCTGCTCAGCTCATGGGTTGCGCGCTCTATATATGTGTCGGCGGTTTCAGCCTCCTTTGTATAAACCACACTTATATTATGCA
>URZD01000202.1 GCA_900552305.1 uncultured Eubacteriales bacterium | reverse complement strand
ACATGGGCGTTTTAATCTCTTATCATTCCTTGCCCTGCGGATAAGAGAAGTTTTATTAGATTTTGTGCCGGCACAGGGCGGCGGAATGGAGATTAAAATGAAGAAAAGTATATCTTTGAATAAAATCGACGGCGGGGTTTGCGCCGCAAAGGGTTTCCGCGCTGCGGGAATCCATGCGGGAATACGCAAAAACCGCGACAAGAAGGACTTAGCTCTTATCGTGAGCGAAAAGAGAGCCGCAGCAGCCTGCGTTTACACCCAAAACCTTGTTAAAGGCGCGCCGATCTATGTGACGCGCGACAATGTTGCGGACGGCTTTGCGAGCGCGGTTATCTGTAACAGCGGCAACGCAAACACCTGCAACGCAAACGGTATCGAGATTGCGGAGGGTATGTGCCGCCTTACCGAGGAATACGCGGGTATTCCAAAAAACGATGTGGTTGTCGCATCAACCGGTGTTATCGGTCAGCCGCTTGACCTTGCGCCGATTGAGGGCGGAATGAAAAGCCTTGTCGGCGCACTCTCCGAAAACGGCAGTGACGATGCGGCAAACGCAATCATGACCACCGACACAAAGAAAAAAGAAATTGCGTTCAGTTTTACCATAGGCGGCAAGGAATGTCGAATCGGCGGAATCGCAAAAGGCTCCGGCATGATTCACCCAAATATGGCAACCATGCTTGTGTTCGTTACGACCGATACGGCAATCTCGCCCAAAATGCTGCAAAAGGCGCTCAGCGCGGACGTTTGCGACTCCTTTAACATGATAAGCATAGACGGCGACACCTCCACAAACGACATGGTTTCGGTTCTGGCAAACGGGATGGCGGAAAATGCGGAGATTGACGGCGAGGGAGAGGAGTTTGACGCGTTCTGCGCAGCTCTGAACGCGGTCACAACCCATCTGTGCCGCGCCATCGCAAAGGACGGCGAGGGCGCAACCAAGCTGCTGGAATGTAATGTCACGGGCGCGAAGGACACCGCAAACGCAAAAACGGTTGCAAAAAGCGTCATAAGCTCGTCACTCTTTAAGGCTGCAATGTTCGGCTCGGACGCAAACTGGGGACGCGTGCTTTGCGCAATAGGCTACAGCGGCGCGGAAACCGACATAACCAAAATCGCCGTTGACCTTTCCTCCGCCGTGGGCAAAATCCGCGTCTGCGAAAACGGCAGCGGAGTTGACTTTAGTGAGGAAGCCGCAAAGGAGATACTCAGCGAGGACGAAATCACGATTGACATCACCCTCGGCGACGGCGCGGCGTCAGCAACGGCATGGGGCTGTGACCTTACATATGACTATGTTAAAATCAACGGCGACTACCGCACCTGATAATCTAACTCACATACCGAAAAACCGAATTACGGAGGGGAATATAATGGCTACATCCGACGCCGAAAGGGCGCAAATTCTCGTAGAGGCTCTGCCCTACATCCAGGAATATACAAACAAAATAATAGTAATCAAATACGGCGGCAACGCCATGACGAGCGAACCCCTTAAAAGAGCGGTAATGGGCGACATTCTGCTGCTTTCGCTCATCGGAATCAAGGTCGTGCTTATCCACGGCGGCGGTCCGGAGATTTCGGAAATGCTCGGCAAGGTCGGCGCAAAAACCGAATTTATTGACGGTCTGCGCGTGACCGACAAGGAAGCGATAGAAATCGTTCAAATGGTACTGGCGGGCAAAATCAACAAAAGCCTTGTAAACCTTATTCAGACCCTCGGCGGCCGCGCAATCGGACTTTGCGGCACTGACGGACATATGATTGAGGCGGAAAGACTCGATGACGTTCACGGCTTTGTCGGCAATGTCACAAATGTTGACACCACTCCTATTTTGGACGTGCTGGAAAAAGGCTACATCCCGGTTATCGCGACCGTAGGCTGTGATAACGACGGCAACGTCTACAACATAAACGCGGACACGGCAGCGGCGAGAATCGCGGGCGCACTCGGCGCGGAAAGCCTTATCTCCATGACAGATATACGCGGTCTGCTGCGCGACAGGGACAATGACGAATCACTTATCCCGGTTGTCCACGCAAGCGAAGCGCCGGAGCTTATCCGCGAGGGCATAATCTCCGGCGGCATGATTCCCAAGGTCGACTGCTGCATTGACGCTATTCGTCGCGGAGTTAAAAAGGTATTTATCCTTGACGGCAGGGTTCCGCACTCAATACTGATAGAAACCCTTACCGACGCAGGTATCGGCACAATGTTTATATAACGTCTTATCGAAAGGAACATCTTAAAATGAATGAAAAGGATTCGGGAAAGAGTCTTAAAAAACGCAGACACAACGCCATAATCCGCCTTATCACGGATAAGGCTGTCGAAACGCAGGGTCAGCTGACCGCCCTCCTTATAGCGGAAGGTTTTGACGTAACCCAGGCAACTGTTTCGCGCGATATAAAGGAGCTTCACCTTATCAAGCTCTCCGACGACGGCGACAGTTACCGCTACGCGCTTCCCGGCAAAGAGAACACAGCCGACATAAAAGCGCGGTACACGGCCGTTTTGAACCATTCGACAATAACCGTTCAGAACGCGATGAACATGGTGGTCATCAAAACCATACCCGGCTCGGCTCAGGGCTGCGCAATGGCAATCGACATACTGGAATTTGACGGAATTGTCGGAACTATAGCCGGTGACGACACCGTTTTTATAGCTATGAGCAACATAAGGGACGCGGAATCTCTTGTTGATATACTCTCGTCAATGATAATCAGCTGACCCGCGGGCAGCGGAAAGGAGATTTTTTCACATGGACGTAAAACAAACCGACAAAAAATACATAATGGGAACATACGGCAGATATGATATTGAGCTTACCCACGGCAAGGGCAGTACGGTATTTTCGAACGACGGAAAGAAATATATCGACTTCGGCTCCGGAATAGCGGTAAACACCTTCGGCTTTGCCGACCCGGAATACATAAGCGCGGTCACCGCGCAGCTGAACAAAATTCAGCACAGCTCAAACTACTACTACACCGAGCCGTGCGCCCGTCTTGCGGAGCTGCTCTGCACCCGTACGGGAATGAGCCGCGTGTTCTTTTCCAACTCCGGCGCAGAAGCTAACGAGTGCGCAATCAAGGCGGCACGCAAGTACGGCACCGACCGTGACGAAAACAAAAACGTCATTATCACTCTTAAAAACAGCTTTCACGGAAGGACGGTCACAACCCTTTCCGCAACCGGTCAGGATGTTTTTCATCACAGCTTCACCCCCTTTACCGAGGGTTTTGTCTATGTCGAGGCGGGAAACACCGATGAACTGCAAAAAGCTGCAATCGAAAATGACTGCTGCGCTATAATGATGGAAATGATTCAGGGCGAGGGCGGCGTTATCCCGCTTGACCGTGCCTTTGTCGATGCAGCGGCGAAAATCGCCGCAGAGCACAATATGCTGATAATCGTTGACGAAGTACAGACAGGCAACGGCCGCACGGGAACGCTCTACGCATACGAACAGTACGGACTGCACCCCGATATTGTGACCACTGCAAAGGGTCTTGCGGGAGGTCTGCCGATAGGCGCGACCATGTTCGCAGAAAGGCTTGCGGACATTCTGCCGCCCGGCAGCCACGGCTCCACCTTCGGCGGCAACCCGATCGCCTGCGCCGGTGCGGTCTCCATC
>URZD01000201.1 GCA_900552305.1 uncultured Eubacteriales bacterium | reverse complement strand
AAAGGGGGCAGACTGTAAATCTGTTGCGTTTCGCTTCGATGGTTCGAATCCATCTCCCTCCACCAAAAATCGACAAGCACGACAGTGCTTGTCGATTTTTATTTACCTAAAAAATCAGTCATACACGACGACATTTCTCCTCTTTCGACCAAAGCTTGCTTTGGTCGATTATCGTGCCTGCGGCGCAAATCTTTTTAAATATCTTAATCTCTCCGCAATGGGCGAATTCAAATTTTTCTTACACGATTCTTACATGATTTTATTTAGGCTCTTTATGAATAGTCGGAAAACGAGAAAAGGTCACGGCTGAGGTGTTGCCCTGCCAGTGACCCGATTAGGCACAACTAAAAAAGGGCAGCAAAAAGGGGCGTAAATTTTTTGCAGACACGGCAAATCCGAAATGGCAGCATATAAATATGCCATATATCGGGTTTGCCGCATTTAATAAATACAGAGAAAAACAATAAAATCGATTCTATTGTTAAATATGCGCTGTGTGGTTGGCAAAAGCTTTTACACATATTCTCTGGTTTATTAAATGCTCCGCAAAGTCTTTATTCCCCCAATGCTCCCCCTCTTTTTAACTTACAAATTTATTTTACCATATATTTACATATATGTCAAGCCTGTTTTTAAAATTTTGCTAAAAAAATATAAAAATTATTTTTCTAAAAGAATTTATGTCGATTTTAAGAGAAGAATAAAAACGAAAAGATGTATAAAAAGGAGTTTTGGCGTGCTTTATCGGAAAAAATTACGGGTACGTTCGGGCGTGAAACGCAAATATGCCTTATGCGGTTAAGAGGAATACTAAGCCGACAATTCGCAAGAATAAATATTGTTTCCTCCGAAGCCTGTTATCAATTTGTGTATACTTGTTCCGTATTTTTACCTGTTAAGAATATATATCATCAGATTGAGATACCCCGCGAACGTAACCCACAAAAGGTACGGCAGCTGTATATATCCCGCCCACGGTGCAACCTTTATAAACTTTTTTATCATATCCAGAATCAGCAGCCATAAAATAAAAAGCCATACAAACGCAAGCAGGTACGCGCGCATATTAAAGAATATTATACTCCAAAGAAAATTGAACGTGAGCTGAACTGCGTATGCGCGCATTACGGAATCGCGCGCAGCGACGGGAGCATCGCTTGTGTATACGGCTGGCGCGCCTCTGACCCTAACGGGAATATTTCGGCTGCCGCGCCTATGCCCATAACGGTATACAGAATCGTCCATACAATCGGGAACAGGAACGCAGGTGGCGCAAGCGGCGGGCGTACTATATCCTGATAGAGTTCCATATTTCCCGCGGTGAGAAGTGCGCTCAGACCACCTACCGCAAGGGTGCATACAACCGATATTATGTACAGACTTATTTTATTTTTCATAGTTCCTCCCGCAAAGTTTAATTTTAAAATGCAAACACAATACATTTTTTATTTTTAATCTTATTCTGTTATATCAGTATATTATAACAGAAGCCGAAATATAATCCGAAATTTTTATTTTTGTAAAACTTTTCGCAAGTGCTTTACTTTTTTCAACTTATATGATATTATATAGGTTAATTTATGTTATTTTAAGGATGTGATTTCTTGAAAAAGACCTCATCCGCCAAGACAGTTCGGACTATCGGATTTATGGCGGTTATTATATTCTGCGCAAAGTTTCTGGGGCTGTTGCGCGAGATTGTGATTGCGGGTGTTTACGGACAGGGGTATGCCTCCGATGTACTGAACACCTCTACCCAAATCCCGCTCCTGTTCTTTGACATGACACTCGGCGTTGCGATACTTTCGACCTTTGTTCCCGTGTTCAATATGTATCTTGAACGTGACGGAAGGGAACGCGCAATCGAGTTTTCAAACAACTTTATGACAATAGTTATGTCCGCCGCGGCTTTGTTCTCGGCTGTGGGCATTATTTTTGCCGAGCCGATTGTGCGGCTTATGGTCCCCGGCTGGAACGCCGCAAAGGTTGCGGAAACGGCTTCGTTGCTGCGAATGCTGTTTCCATCAATAATATTTACTGCGGCGGCGTATACCTCGGTCGGAATCCTTCAGTCATTCGGCGAATTTAATATTCCGTCGGTTATCAGCGTTGTTTCCAACCTCATTATGATACTTTACCTTCTTATTGTCGGAAACCGTTTCGGACTGGCGGGCGTTATCGTGTCAATGGTAATCGCGTGGGCGTCACAGCTCCTTATACAAATTCCGCCGCTGCGCAGATACGGCTACCGCTACAGACCTGCGCTCAACCTTCGTGACGAGGGAATTGCCGAGGCGGCGCGGCTTGCCGTTCCCGTACTTATCAGCTCGTGGGTGCAGCCGCTCTGCATTGTAATCAATATGGCATTCGGCTCGGGCATGGGCGACGGCGCGGTTACGAGTCTTAACTGGGCAAACAAAATTTATATTATAATGGTAGGCGTTTTTGCTTACGCTGTGACAAACTTCATCTTTCCAAAACTCTCGCGCATGAGCGCCGGCGATGACAATGAGGCATTTGCGGAAACCACACGGCTTTCGCTCGGCTGGATTATACTTATTATCGCATACATCTCCGCCATGTTCATCGCGCTCAACAAGCCGATAATCAAGGTGGTATTCGAGCGCGGCGCGTTTACAGCCGACAATACGGAGCTGACCTCGTCCGCTCTGTTCTACTATTCCTTCGGCATGGTCGGTTATGCTATATGCGAGGTACTTAACAAGAGCTTTTATGCCATTCATGACGGAAAAACGCCGATGCTTGCGTCGGTCGCGGGGGTTGTGTTCAACTTTGCAGCCGCGTTCGTTTTTGTCAGGGCGATTAACCTCGGTCTGGGCGGACTTGCTCTTGCAAGCGCGTCAAGCTCAATCTTTATCGCGCTTATCCTTCTTGTAATGATAAACAAACGTAAACGCGGAGTAATCAGCCGCGGCTTTGTCATAAACTCGCTGAAGGCGCTTGCGGCGGCGGCGGTTTGCTGCGTGGCTGCGCGGCTTGTTTATGGTTTTACGGATTCGCTTGCCGGCGGCGGTTTTGTGATAACCCTTGTCAAGCTCGCGTTTTCCGCTCTTGCGGCGCTTATTCTGTACGTCGTCCTCGGTTTTGCGCTGAGACTGGACGAAACCAAACAAATCAGGAGGTTTAAAAATGGAAAATAAAGGTTATTTTCTTACGCTGTGGCTGTATATCTGGACAAACTGCATCAAAAACAGCGTAACCTACAAAATTCTTCACAATATTTATGCCTTTATCTCTGAGAAGTGGCAGCAAAGTGTAATAACAAACCTTTTCAGACGGGTTTTCCTGTCGGACAACGCGGCGGAAAGCAGCCTTTGGGGCAAGATTTTGTTTTCGCCGTTTCGGCTGATTGACACAATCCGAAGGAAACACGGCGAAAGGCTCAGCGGCATGAAGGACGCAAGCGTTACGATACGCTTCTGCAAATATCTGCTCCATAATTTTCTTGCGTTCAATCTGCGTTTTATAGGCGTTTTTGCCGTTTCCGGAGCGGCTGTTGACCTCATTATCTCGCTTGTGTACGGAAAAGGAATCATTCTTGATCTTGCGGCGATTGTAATCGGCGCTGTTTTCTGTTTCCTTGACGTAAATGTAACCGCATTTTTCAAGGAATCGCTTATTGTCCGTTTTGTCGAGGGGTGTCTTGGTACAAAGCTTAATTTTGATTTCTACTATATAACAAAATGCGACGGAGTGCGCCGTCTTTA
>URZD01000200.1 GCA_900552305.1 uncultured Eubacteriales bacterium | reverse complement strand
AACCATTGAAAGCGCAGTTCCCCACTGACCGGCTCCGGTTTCTGTTGTAACGCCTTTCAAACCCTGCTCCTTAGCGTAGTATGCCTGAGCTATGGCTGAATTCAGCTTGTGGCTGCCCGAGGTGTTGTTGCCCTCGAATTTGTAGTAGATTTTAGCCGGTGTTCCAAGCGCCTTTTCAAGAAAATATGCCCTTGTCAGCGGCGACGGACGGTACATTCTGTAAAAATTGCGGATTTCCTCCGGGATGTCAAAGTACGGGGTCGTATCATCAAGCTCCTGCTTTACAAGCTCCTTGCAGAATATCCCCGAAAGCTCCTCCGCCGTAACAGGCTGCAGCGTTGCCGGGTTGAGTATCGGCGCCGGCTTGTTCTTCATATCCGCGCGGACGTTGTACCATTGCTTCGGAAGCTCCGATTCTTCAAGATAGATTTTGTAAGGTATTTCCATTGTAATCCTTCCTTTCTTTTTTGCTTTTTATATGAAAAAACCTCCGAACAGACTGTTCAGAGGTACAGAATAATCAATGTATTAAAAATAAACGTAAACAACCGCGGCTCCCGCTTTGCTTATCACTTTTCTATCTCATCTAATCTGCTCTAATCTGAACTCATCTCTGTTCTTGTGATGATTTTACCTCAGAAAATCTTTTTTGTCAATACCTTTTCAAAAATTTTTTGCATTTTGGCAAAAATAATATTTTCTATGCTGATGTTTTCGGGTTTTTTGTAAAAATCCAACTACAACTTTGTAACCATCGACTTAATCGATATTGAATACTGGGTCGGCGACATTCCCGTTATCTTCTTGAACTGCCGCGAGAAATAGTGAATACTTGTGTATCCCAAAAGCTCCGCAATCTGCGTTACGTTGTAGTTGTCCTCGCGCAGATATTTTTTCGCAAGCTCCGTTTTCATGTTTATAAAATACTCGATTGCGCCCATGCCGAAATTCCTCTTGAATATGCTCTCAATCGTTGTTTTGTTTACTCCGCTGTATGCCGTCAGGTCCTTAATCGAAAACCCGCGCGAAATATTGTCGTTCATATAGGTTAGGATCAAATTCAGCGTTGCGTTGGCGTAATTTATGTTTGAGAGCATATGCTGCTCCGGTGATAAATCGTTGCGTATAAACGATATAAGCAGCTCGCAGAGATAGAGCTTTATCAGCTGCTCCGAGCCGAAAAGACCGCCCTTTTTGCGCTCCAGACGGTTTGTGTATGGGTCGTTGAGCGGAGTTGAAAAGCCGTTGGTGTACTCGGCGATTATCTGCGACAGGATTTTTTTCTGCTCCTGACCGACATTCAAAATTTTTCCTTCGAAAAACCGCATAGCCTCCGAATTGCACTCAAACGTAACTATGGCAACATTCGGCGCGGTGCGACCGTTGGCGAATATGTTGTGCCATTCGTTTGGCTTGTGAAAAATTATGCTGCCCTGCTCCAGAAAAATCTCCTTGTCATCGGCAACTACGGTCACCTCGCCCTTGTCGGCGTACACAAACTCCCAAAAATCGTGCCGCTCGCCGGTGAAACGGTACTTTGATGAAAACTCAAAATAATGTACCGTGTACAGCTTTTTTATAACAATCTCGTCATTCAGTCTTGTTCCGTGAAATTCAGCCATGATAACAGATTTCTCCTTCCCGCCGATTTCGACTTTTTTCTACTACGATTATATCAAATGCAAATTCGTTTTACAATAGTATTTGTAAAATTGTACAAAAATATTTAACAAAAATCCAAATAAAAATTTAATTTATAAAGTTTATTTACTATAATGCAAATACTTTTTAATCGGGAAAAACTATACTTAAAATAGGATATTGATATGGGAGATGATAATATGAAACTGATAGTTTGTGACAGCTACGAGGAAGTATCGAGGAAGGCTGCAAAGATAGTTGCGGAGCAGGTGAGGACTGCGCCCGACTGCGTTCTCGGTCTGGCAACCGGCTCAACTCCGATAGGAATGTATTCCATGCTTGCGGACATGAACAAAAAGGGCGAGATTGATTTCAGCCGCGTCCGTTCGTTCAATCTGGACGAGTATTACCCGATTTCGGACGACAACCCGCAGAGCTATCATTATTTTATGAACGAAAATTTATTCTCAAAAATAAATATAGATAAAAAGAACACGCATATTTTAAACGGTATGTGCGAGGACACGGCGGAGGAGTGCGTGCGCTTTGAAAAGGAGATAACCGACAACGGCGGTATCGACCTGCAAATCCTCGGCATAGGTCAGAACGGTCATATCGGCTTTAACGAGCCTGCGCCGAACCTCAATTCGTTTACGCACCTGACCGACCTTACCGAAAACACGATTGCCGCAAATTCAAGGTTTCTCGATAAAATAGAGGATGTTCCCACCCGCGCGCTGACTATGGGAATCGGAACTATACTCAAAGCAAGAAAAATAATCCTTCTTGCAAGCGGAAGGAGCAAATACAACGCGGTTAAGGAGCTGCTTAACAACGCAATAACCACGGACAGCCCCGCGTCAATGCTGAAGGTGCATCCTAACGTTATACTTATCTGCGACCGTGAGGCATACTCCGATAACCGTATAGGCATCGACATTGGCGGTACGGAGATAAAATTCGGTATTCTTGACGAGAACAACAAGCTCATATACAAGGACAGTATTCCCACTCCGACCGAGAGCGAGGACGCAATACTCGGCGGCATATGCGCAAAGTGCAAGGAGATAATGAAGGAGTATTGCATAGCGGCAATCGGCGTAGGAACACCCGGAACAATCCGCGGCGGACTTGTGACCGCGGCAAATATTCCGTTTTCAAAAGCCGACATAGGCGGCAGAATCGGGACGGAAACAGGTCTGTCGGTGCGCGTGTGCAATGACGCAAACTGCGCGGCATTGGGCGAGGCGCTGTGCGGCGGCGGTATGGACGCGGATAATGTCATAATGATTTCAATCGGCACAGGAATCGGCGGCGGCATTGTAATAGGCAAAAAGCTGTATGAGGGCAAAGGCTGTGCGGGCGAAATCGGACACCTTCGCATAGAAACGGACGGTCGTGAGTGTCCGTGCGGTCAGAAGGGCTGCTGGGAGCAGTACGCATCGGCAAAGGCGCTTGTTCACGCGGCGGAAATCGCGGCGCAGAACGAGGACACAAGCACGCTTTACAGGCTGTATGCCGAGAATGGCAACAGACTGACCGGCAAGCTGTTTTTCAAGGCTCTGACCGAGGGCTGCAGCGCGGCGGAGGGCGTGTTTGAGGAATACCTCAAATATCTTGCGTCGGGAATCCAAAGCTTGATTGAGATTTTCGACCCGGACGCGGTAATTCTTTCCGGCGGTATAACAAATGTGGGTGATACCTTGCTTACTCCGCTGAAAGCGCTTGTCAACAAGGACGTTCCGATATTTGTGTCAACTCTTAAAAGCGAGGCTGGCATATACGGCGCGGCTATGCTT
This sequence comes from uncultured Eubacteriales bacterium, assembly GCA_900552305.1. GTDB lineage: Bacteria > Bacillota > Clostridia > Monoglobales > Monoglobaceae > UMGS1494. The sequence continues at coordinate 306 of URZD01000200.1, read as the reverse complement.
AAATAATCAAAGCGGAAATTCCGCCGCGCTCTCCTGCGGCGGTTACAAGGTTTTATGCTGCGGCTTCCCATGTTGTCGGCGGTGAAGGTCTATGACGGCGGCAAGGCTTGTCATGTGACCCGATTTGCCGATTTAAACCGCGGCTGAAAACCGGTATATCGAATAAAAAAAACACGCTCCGAAAGGCTTCCCACTTTTTGGAGCGTGTTTTTGTGCTGCTGCACAGTGGTAATTTTATGTGCTAATGTTATAATGATAAATTTATTGTTTTGTGGTAATGCTTACGGTTTGCGTTTCGTCCGACCA
>URZD01000199.1 GCA_900552305.1 uncultured Eubacteriales bacterium | reverse complement strand
CGGGCGATGTTGCGGAGTATTCCGAGCAGGGATATATCGCGGCGATTGACGACCTTCCGGGCGGCGCGGAGCTTATTGACTCAAAGAAGGACTACCTTTTGGAAAACAAGCAGATGTACAAGGGCAAGACGTACTCGATTCCGTTCGGAACAAACACCTACGGACTTATCTATAACAAGGATATGTTCAAGGAAGCGGGAATAGTGGACGAAAACGGCGAGGCAAAGCCGCCGCAGACGATTGCGGAGATGGTTGAGGACGCGAAAAAGCTCACGGACGCAAAAAGCGGCAAGTACGGCTTTATCATTCCGCTGAAGTGGGGCGGAATGTTCGGCACCGATTTCGGCAACGCGGCGGCTGCAAGCTCGGCTCGCTCCGGCTATGACCCCACAACGGGCAAGTATGATTACAGCGGCTTTGCCGAGGTCTTGAATGCGGTTATGCAGATGAAGGCTGACAAGTCGATTATGCCGGGTGCGGAGGGTCTTGACAACGACCCCGCGCGTTCAAGGTTTGCCGAGGGCAAAATCGGTATGAAGTACGGCGTTTCGTGGGATGTTGGCGTGCTTACAAAGCAGTTCCCCGCAAAGTGCGACTGGAGCGTAGCTCCGCTGCCAAAGGGTGCGGACGGCAAGGACTACTGGCAGGGTCTTAACGTGAACACAGGCTACAAGATTTCAAAGGACGGTGTTGACAAAATCGGCGCGGACAAGATAATGACGGCTTATAAGTACCTTGTGGGCGAGGAGCTGCAAAAGAAGATATACGAAAAGGGCGCAAACCTCCCGCTTGAAGCGTCGATAGTTGACAGCGTAAAGAGCGATAACCTCCCCAAGGGGTGGAAGGAGTTTGCGGAGCTTATAAAGATAAGCAAACCCGCACCGATTGCGGCAAAGGTTGATATTTCGGGCGAAACGGACTTTGGAGTTGACTTTGTAAACAACGTATGGACGGGCAAGAAGTCGGTTGAGGACGCAATCAATGACGCGAACAAAATCTATAACGCGGGTGTGGAGAAATATTATTCGCTGCACACAGACGCGGATATAAATGACGTGATTACAGCGGATTACACGCGCGAAAGATAGTCGGGAACCAAAAACCGTGACGGCTGATTAAAAACTCCGGCGGGGTGTAAAGCTGCTTTATACCCCGCCGGAATGCAAGGATTTTGAAACAAAATTAACAGGACGGGGATAGCATATGGAACTACAAGCAAAAAAAACATCTTCATCTTCAAGGTTTACCCTTTTCGGAGAGAGGTATGACAAAAAGGAAACGCTGCAATGCTACGCGATGATGTCGCTGCAGATAATCGGTTTCTTTGTACTTACGGTTTACCCGATTTTGTGGGCAATAAGACTGGCGTTTTTCTATTATGACGGCGTTATTTCCAATACGAGGTTTGTCGGACCGGAAAACTTTGTGACTATGTTCACAAAGGACGCGGCGTACTGGCGCACATGGCTTACTACCTTTGAAATGGCGATTTACAAGCTGCCGATAGAGCTGCCGCTGGCAATGATTGTCGCGCTGCTTTTAAACAGAAATATAAAGGGTATAGGCTTTTTCAGGGGTATCTATTATATGCCCTGTATCATCGGTCTTGCCATTGTCGGAGTTATATTTTATAATATGTTCGATGTTTTTGGACTGGTGAACGCATGGATAACAAAGGTCAATCCCGAGTACGCGGCAGATCCGATTTCGTGGTTTTCCAACAAATGGTCGGCGATGTTTATAATAACCGCGGTCGGGGTGTGGAAAACCTTTGGAACAAACGCAATCTACTTCACGGCGGCGCTTTCCAACGTCCCCGAGGAGCTTTACGAGTCGGCAAGACTGGACGGAGCGTCGGAGTGGACTATGTTCTGGAAAATTACCGTGCCGATGATTGCGCCCGTACTCCAGATGATACTGCTGCTTTCAATCAACGGAACTCTGCATACCAACGAGTTTATCATCACTCTTACAAACGGCGGACCTGCGGGACTTACGCATACGGTTATGTCCTACATAGTTTCGTCATACGTTCCGGGCTTTGCGCAAGGCTCGGTAAATATCGGCTACGGCTGTGCGGTATCGTTTGTTACTTCGATTCTGATGGCGGCAATCGGCGTTGCGTATATGAAGTTTTCAAACCGTATAAACAGCGCATATTAAAGGGGGTACAGACATGGGAATTTCAATAAAGAAGAAGCTGGCAGACTTTTTTACATATCTCTTTTTGACTGTGCTTGTGGTGATTGTGGTGTTTCCGCTGATTTACGCGGTTGCAGCGTCTTTTAAGCCGCTTTCGGAGCTGTTTTCTGACGCGGATAAGGTTTTTCCGATACATCCCACGCTTGAAAACTACAAAACGGTGCTGCACTCGGAGGTAATAAATTTCAGGGTTATGACCTTGAACAGTATCTACTACACGCTGATAAACGTATTCGGAGTAATTATGTCGTCGTCAATGTGCGCTTATGCGTTTGAGAGGGGTCATTTTCCGGGCAGAAAGGCGATGTTTGTCACAATCGGCGCGCTGATGTTCATAAACATGGGAACAATCACTGTGTATCCGAAATTTGATATACTGAACGCGATTCACCTCAATAAGTCGCTTTGGGGACTTATCGTGCTGAATCTGTTTGCGATACCTACGGTGAATATTTACCTTGTAAAGAGCTATATCGCAACGCTGCCAAAAGAGATGGACGAGGCGGCAAAGATAGACGGCTGTTCGTTTTTCGGAACATTCATTCGCATAACCATGCCGCTTTTAAAGCCGATTCTTGCGACAATCGGAGTCCTTGCCTTTAACGGGTCATGGAACGAGTACCTTATGCCAACGATTTTCACGATTTCCAATCCGTCACAGCAGACGCTTATGGTAGGAATCAATGCGATGAAATCGAGCGGCGAGTCTGCGTCAAACTGGAGCGTAATGCTTGCCGCGGCGGTACTGGCTCTTGTGCCGGTGCTGATTGCCTACGCTGTCGGAAACCGCTACTTTGTTAAGGGGTTGTCTGCCGGCGCAGTAAAAGGATAGAGGGTTAAAGGGTAATATTTTTACCGTTATGCTTTTTTAGTGGATAGGAAAAAAAGATTCAGAACAGACAAACTGAACCCGAAGGCGTACAAGTGTACTCCGAGAGGTTCAGTTTGTTTGTAGCAAAAAGGCTTAGAATTGAGAAAAATCGAGTAACATGAGAGTTTTCCACCTATACAGATTTAATAGACTCACAATCAATGGTGTTGTATTTTAAATTCCTTTTTGCGGTCTGGACTTTTTTTACATCCCCTGTCTTGACAAAGTTATTGTTCTGCGGTATTATAAAGATAATCTTTAACATACGGAGGAACTATGTTTAAAATAAGACTTGCAGAGCTGAATATCGGCGTAAGCTGTATATGCGATTATACGCGGGAAATGTGCGCGGACTATATGACGGACGGCGAATGTGATTTCTCGGTTTCGGTGACGGAGGAGGATATTGACCGCGAGGATGACGGCAGCGGTTTTGACCGCGGCTATCTGGAAAGCCTTGCGGTCTACCGCAAAATTGCCGAAAGGCTGCTTGACTATGACGGTTTTCTTATGCACGGCGTGGTAGTTGACGTGGACGGCGCGGGGGTTGCGTTCCTTGCGCGGAGCGGTACCGGCAAATCCACTCATTCGGCGTTTTGGCAGAAGTATTTCGGCGACCGGCTGACGGTTGTGAACGGCGACAAAACCCCTGTTCGCATGGAGGGCGGCGGCTCCGCCGCCT
>URZD01000198.1 GCA_900552305.1 uncultured Eubacteriales bacterium | reverse complement strand
CCGGCTCCTCGTCGGGCTCCTGCAGGCGCGGGCGTTTCTTGATGGCCGTGATGATGCTGTTGACCGTCATATTCATAAAAATCAGCGCCGCCGCAAAGCCTGCAACAAGCTTTGTTACCGCCTCTGTAACCTCGGACGCCGCGGTAGGATACATATTCTGGATCCCCTGAAAATAACCTCTGTACGCCGACACAAGCGAAACAAAGAACACCGACGGCGAAATCATTTTTATTGCCGTTGCTGCTGCATTGTTGTGCAAGAGCGCCGCCAGACTATCCGCAAAAACAAACAGCACAAGGCTGCCCGCTATTCCTATTATTCCCAAAAACATCAGCGAGGTTTCAAAAACGCGTTTTGCGTCCGTTTCGTCACCCCGCGCCACGCTTTCCGCAACCATTTTGGAAACCGCAATCGGGAATCCCGCCGTCGCTATGATAAACATAAACGTATATATCTGATACGCGACATTAAAAAGACCCATTCCTTCCTCGCCTATAAGGCTGTATAGCGGTATCTTCAAAAATGCGCCTATCAGCTTTACCACAAGATTGGCAACCGCCAAAACAAGCGCGCCCTTCAGGAATGTTTTTCCGTTATCCTTCAATACATCTTCCTCCTAATTCCGTTTCGGTCTTTAATAAATTATATTTAAGACCGCGGACAAATAGCCTAAAATTTAATCCAAGTCCACACGGTTTCTTTTTTCTCCGCGTAAGAACGCTTCGATATTCAGCAGCATTTCGGTTAAACAGCGTTCCCTTGCCTCGTGCGCGCCCCATGCCATATGCGGCGTAAGACACACATTTTTCATATCCTTTATCGAATAAAACGGATGCTCTGTGCCGAACGGTTCCTTTGAATAAACATCAACGCCTATTGCTCCGATTTTTCCGTTTTTCACAGCGTCGGCAAGAGCCGCCTCGTCAACAACCGCTCCCCTTGCGACATTCACAAAGATTGCGTCCGGTTTCATCATTCCTATACGCCTTTTGTCTATTATCCCCCGTGTTTCGTCCGAAAGCGGAATATGCACCGATATTATATCGGATGTTTTGCACAGCGTATCGATATCCACGCACTTCAAATCCGCCGCGGGTGTTCTTTTGCATACAACTACATTGCAGCCTATTGCTTCGGCGCATTTTGCCACCTGACGTCCGATACTTCCCGCGCCGAGGATTCCCCATGTTTTTCCGCGCAGCTCATGATAAACCGGCACAAGGCAATTCGCCACCCCGCTTTTTGTATACGAGCCGTTCTGCACATATTCGCAAAACTGTCTGAGGTTTGTGGCGAGCGACAGCACCATTGCAAGCGTCAGCTGCGCCACGCTGTCCGCCGAGTAGCCGACAACATTACATACCGCAATACCGCGCTCCCTGCAATATTCAACATCGATATTATCATAGCCTGTTGCAGCAATGCAAATAAGCCGCAGCCGTTTCGCGTTACAGAGGTTATCACGGTTAAGTTTTATTTTGTTTACGATAACAACCTCACTGTCCTTTATGCGCTCCGCGACATCCTTCACAGCAGTTCCGCCGTACAGCGTAAGATTTCCCAGCGCCGCAAAACATTCCGCCGAAACATCGCTTCCAAGCGTAAGAGCGTCCAAAACCGTAATATTCATTTTATTTCACATAGCCTTTCACAATTTTATTATAGGATACTACAAAAACCGCAAAACGTCAAGAGGAATTATTAACAATAATTTCCTAAAAAGCCTCCTCCTTTTTCTAACCCTTCCCGCTCGCTTTTACGCAGTCAAAAATCAGTCCGCCCATTATAAATTGTACGAACAGGCTGAATGCTGCCTGAATAATTCTTAATGCGTATTCGGAATTCAACACGCCGTTGCCGAGAAAGCGTTTATTATAAAAATATACCGCAATTCCAAGCACAAGCACGCCTATCGCAAACTTTACACCGTAGTATATCATATATGCGGCAGCGCTTGACATTCTTTGTAAAAGTTCATATATTTCCTTCATTTTTTCTCGCCTCCAATGTATATAAGTTAACATAATTCTTTTTGAGGTTCAATACAAAAATATTTCTAAAGCTGTATTTCCTTGTCACAGCAGGAAAAAACCGCACCAGTGTTATTTTGTCGAAAAATGTCGGTTGATTTGATATATACATTATCGAATATATGTGTTATAATAACAATGCAAAATATAACCGACAAAAATATAAAACAATACGGTCAAAGATTTTTTTATGAGGGAGATAATGTTAATTATGAAAGAATTTATTTTGCAAAAGACGCTTATTGCGTCAACAAAGGCTGTGGACTATTATACGGTATCGGAAAGCGGTTGTGCCGCATCAAGATACGGCGTAATGCTGGTATATAAAACCGATAGTGACAAAGCATCAACCGAAGGTATATTTTTCACCCGTGACGAAGCCGCAAAGTGCTGTGAATTTCTTGCGGAAAACGAGGTCTATCCGGTTTCGCTCGGGGACATATTACACAATATCTACTTTTTTTAATTTCTTCTGTAACTTTTTGTCAAAACAAGCATATTTATATATCATAAAGGGATTTAAAGCAGAATTGTCTTGGCTTTTTTGTTTTAGGTCACAGCTTTATAATGCCGGATTCTGAATTTAAGACTGTTTCGTCCGCCGTTTCACACATTTTACCGCGGCGGACGATTCCGGCAAATCTTCCGTAAATGTTTATTAAAAGCGAGTCGGTGTTTGGCTATGGCTGTCTTTTAGGCAGCTGCCGGACGCTCTTTAAAACTAAATAACCGGGCATTGCCCCATTAAGCTACACATACCGTATGCGAATGTTATGTATTTTAAAAGTATTCGATTTTTTGCAGCCTTCGCCTATATCGGTTTGTGCAAGCATGAAAGGATTGAATGACTATGACAAACGCAAAATGTAATATGCCTGTAGGCTACGCCTATGTTCCGACCCAGACAGCGGTTGAAACAAATCTTTACGATGCGGAAACCGGTTTAATGCGCGGAACAATCTTCCCCACGCTCGACCTTCCGCTCGGAGTTTACGGCAAACAAATCAATGTTAAGGAGGAAATGCCGAATGAATGAGCGTGATTCTCTTATGAAACAGATAATGGCATTTTCCTTTGCCGCATATGACTGGAACCTTTATCTTGACACGCATCCGTGTGACAAATTTGCAATAAAAATGTTCCAATCAATGACAGAAAAGGCGAACAGCTTAAAGAACGAATACATCGAAAAATACGGTCCCATAACCGCGGCAGACGTAAAAAGCGAGGACGAGTGGACATGGATTAATAATCCGTGGCCGTGGGACTGATATAACTGCCCGTGCAGAATTTTTCACGGCAATGCCGCGAATACACATACGGGCGTTTCAATCTCCTATCATTTACTGCCCTGCGGATAGGAGATTACACAACATTTTTTGCCGGCGCAGGGCGGCGGAATGGAGATTGACTATATGTGGAATTATCAGAAACGACTTCAATACCCGATAAATATAAAAAATCCTAATCCAAAGCTTGCGAGCTTTATCGTAAGCCAATACGGCGGACCGCACGGAGAAATGGGCGCCGCAATGCGCTATCTTTCGCAACGTTTTTCCATGCCTAACGAAATCAGCCGCGCAACGCTTACAGACGTCGGAACGGAGGAACTTGCCCACCTTGAAATGGTAGGCACACTTGTAACACAGCTTGCAAAAAATGCAACCACCACCGAGATAGAAAACAGCCCAATGGCGCCGTATTTCATTGACCACGGCCGCGGAGTGTATCC
>URZD01000197.1 GCA_900552305.1 uncultured Eubacteriales bacterium | reverse complement strand
AAACCGTTACCTCTGGTTATGAGTGCTTTTTCAGCTTTAAGTCGGGCGCGACCGCAACAACCCTCACCGTGCCGAGCGGCATAACGTGGACGGGCGCGGACTGCAATTCGGGCAAGGAATTTGTACCGCTTGCAAACACCGTCTATGAGGTCGGTATCCGCTGCATTGGCTTTTCATCGGACGGCACTCCGTACCTTTCCGCGAGAGTAGGTGCGTGCTGATGAGAAAACGGTTTAACCTCCTCCCGACCTATCACTTCGAGGAAAACACAAACGGACAAATACGCGGCGCGGCGGAGCGCGTCCTCCGCGACTGCACGATTTACGGTAATTGCGGAAAAAATCTGATACCTTATCCATACGACAAAACAACAGAAGTAAGAAATGGAGTTACATTTACAGATAACGGTGACGGAACAATCACGGTAAACGGAACGGCCACGTCCAACACATATTTTATCTTTAATGATAAATTAAAAAATATTATTGATATTTCTAAAAAATATATTTTATCAGGAAGTTCCGATATTCCAGTATATAGTGCATTGTATCAAGACAATATCTGGAAAAAATCCATTGATTCTAATAATGGTAAACCTGCTATACTTGATTTCCCAAACTATACTAATATCGAATATAATAGAATACTTGTTGCTACGTATGTGCCATCGGGGAAAACAGTAAATAATGCTATAGTTAAACCAATGCTTGAACTCGGTGAAACTGCAACCGATTACGAGCCGTACAAAGAGGTCGGAGATTCAGACGCAGAAAGCGGAAAATACATACTTCCCGTTACGGTAAGCGGGAAAAACGTATTCAATTGGGACGCTGTGTCCACAGTCCAAGATGTTATTGCTCCGAACACTTCGAGTCTTACAATATTGGATAATGGCGCTATTATAAAAGGACTAAGTAACCCGACAATAGGCATAGCTTCCGCATACTCAAATGGCTGGTTTAGACCGGGTATCTCAACTGACACTCACAATCGTGGAAGCTTTTATGTTAAAAAAGGATGTTCTGTCCAGATTACGGCTGATGTAAGGTTAATAGAGTTGTCTGAGAATTATACCGATAATAACTATACGAATATCTATTTATACGGCACAGAAAGCCATACATCGGGAAATTTTTCAGTAACTTTACCGACCGATGGAACAGTAAAAAGGGTAAGCGCGACACACGAGGTTAAAACGAGCGGAATGTATTATCCGGTTTTCACTCTAAATTCGAATACGTTAGAGATAATGAATATTCAATGCACCATTAAACACACTGATGGTACTTGGGACTCGGAGGATTACGAGCCCTACACCGCGCCGAAAACAACAAACCTTTTGCTTGACGCGCCGCTCGGACCGGGTGAGAGCATAAGCTGCCGTGAAAAAGGTCTTTTGGTGCCGGAACTTGCAACAATCGACCCAAACATCACAAACTATATCACCTTCGGCTCGGAGGTCAAGCCGAGCAGTGCAAAATTTTACTACTACAAATATTAAGGAGGACGGAAAATGAAAAATGAGAAAACATCAAATACGGAAACACCCCGTAAAACCGTACATCATAGCGGCGCACAGCGTGTCGGCGCTCCCGGCGGAATAATCAGCGAAAACCCCTCGATAAGGCTTTACGACTTTGAAACGGCGGTCGGCGCGGCAAGCGGTGACTTCCCCGAACGGTTTACACTTCCGCGCACTGCGGGGGTCAAAAATCAGGGCGCGACCAACTCCTGTTGCGGCTGTGCAATGGCTACGATTGCGGAATACATATGGGAAAAGGAATTTTCCGAGGGCTGGAGCTACGCAAAATTCAGAACGCACTCGGGCGAGGGTCTGTATATGCAAAAGGCTCTTGATATGTGGAAGAAAATCGGAGCGCTGCCCTCGGCGGACTTCGGCGCGTTGTGCGAGATGCCCGAGATACGCGAGCTTGCCGAAAAGCACCCCGAGCTTTCGGAAATCGCCGCAAAATACAAAATCCGCGGCTATGCAGGTCTTAACTACGCAATGCGCGACAAACGCGACAAGGCAATCAAACAGGCGCTTATGTCGGGAATACCCGTGCTTGCGGCAATCACCTACATGGGCGGCGGTCACGCGGTCGCGCTTGACGGCTGGGACGATAAAAAGGACTGCTACACAATTCAGAACTCCTACGGACGCGGTTGGGGCGAAAACGGCTACGGCGAGATAAAAAAGTCGGTTCTTGACGATGTGTATGCAATCCTCTGCGATGAGCCGACACTGCCGTTTGAGGACGTATCTCCCGACAGATGGTCGTACTCCGCGATAAAGCATATGTATATGAGCGGACTTTTGAAGGGCGTTTCGAACACCTCGTTCGAGCCTGAACGCGCAGTAACCCGCGAGGAGCTTGCGGCTGTGCTTGACAGGCTGTGCGAGAAAACGGACGAGCGGCTCGCGCGTATCTACGACATTATGAACAGTATGTCGGGGAAGGTATAGGTGGCGAAAATGCTTAACGAGGGAATTTGGATTGCGCTGATCGGGTTTGTAGGAACTGCGATAGGCACGTTCGGCGGCATTTTAGCGTCGGCAAAGCTGACGAATTACAGGCTGTCGCGGCTTGAAGAGAAGGTGGACAAGCACAACACGGTTATCGAGCGCACGTTTATTTTGGAGGAACAGATGAAGGTTGCAAACCACCGCATTGCGGATTTGGAGCATTTGAATTAAGAAAGGGGTAAGAGAAAATGAAAATCAAAACAGGGACGATAGTAAGAACGGTAGTGCTGATACTCACGCTTGTGAATACGGTGCTTTCGGGCATGGGTAAAAATCCGCTGCCGTGGAGCGAGGACGAGCTTTACAGCGGAGTTTCAGCAGCGGCTACGGTATGCGCCGCGCTGTGGAGCTGGTGGAAAAACAACTCGTTCACGCAGGCGGCGATTATGGCGGATGATTACAAGGACGGCTTGAAGGGGCAGAGTACAAAATGAAGATAACCGAGGTAGGCTACAAATGGCACGGCGCGCTGAAAATGCGCGCCGCAACAAAATACATAGTGCTGCACCACAGAGCGGGCAGCGGCACAGTCGAGAGCATACACGCGGAGCATATTGCGCGCGGCTGGGCGGGGATAGGTTATCACTTCTACGTCAGAAGGGACGGGAGTATATACCGCGGCAGACCGCTCGGCACATGGGGCGCGCACTGCGAGAAGTGTAATTCTACCGCGGTTGCGGTATGCTTTGAGGGTAACTTTGAGAATGAGCAAATGCCCGCGGCGCAGATAAGAGCGGGACGGGAGCTTGTTTCATATCTGAAAGGGATATACCCGAGCGCTGTGGTAAAGCGGCATAAGGATTTTGACGCGACCGCGTGTCCGGGCAGAAATTTTCCGTTTGAGGAAATCAAAAAGGGGGCGGGATATGTGAAAACGGAGCTGACAAGCGCGAACGATATAATCTGGGAGCTTATGCACGGAAAGCATAAGGTTAATATTACCGAGGTAGACCGCGCGGTAAAGGCGCTTGACAAAGCGCGCCAAAACGCGGAGTATTCCTCGCTTTACTGGATTTTGAGAAAAATTGTGAATGGGTAAGGGGAAAAAGACCGATTTTTTGACAACACTTTGACAACATTTTTGTTGTCAAATGACCTAAAATGAGCTTAAATCAAAAAATGCTTAGAAATGCTAAAACCGCATAAACACTGGAAAATCAAGCGTTTATGCGGCTTTTTAATTGGTCGAGGCGACAGGACTTGAACCTGCGGCATCTTGGTCCCAAACCAAGCACTCTACCAAACTG
>URZD01000196.1 GCA_900552305.1 uncultured Eubacteriales bacterium | reverse complement strand
GTCGCGCATGGTGTTTGTTTCTTTTTCAACAATATCCCACTTGTTGACCGCGAATACGGACGCTTTGCCCTGCTCGTGAACATAGCCGGCAATTTTGGTGTCTTGCTCGGTTACGCCCTCGGTCGCGTCAACCATGATAACGCAGACATCGGCGCGGTCAACCGCCGCAAGAGCGCGTACAACGCTGTAGCGTTCAACGTCCTCGCTGATTTTTCCGCGCTTGCGCATACCCGCGGTGTCAATCAGAATGTACTTTTGACCGTTTTTGACAAGCTCGCTGTCTATCGCGTCGCGTGTGGTTCCCGCAATATCGCTTACGATTACGCGGTTTTCGCCCAAAAGCCTGTTGACAAGCGACGATTTGCCCGCGTTCGGCTTGCCGACGATAGCAACGTGGATTACGTCCTCGTCCTCGTCCTCGTCCTCGACGTTGTCGTCGGGAAAGTGCGAAACAACCAGATCCAAAAGGTCGCCCACGCCCATGCCGTGAACGGACGATACCGGAACGGGGTCGCCTATGCCCAGATTATAAAATTCGTACATGGCAAGCGGCGGTTCGCCGGGGTTGTCAACCTTGTTGCAGACAAGAATAACAGGCTTCCCGCTCTTTTGAAGCATTGCGGAAACCTCCTTGTCCGCGGCGGTCAGACCGTCTTTGACGTTCACCATAAACAATATGACGTCGGCGGTGTCAATCGCAAGATTAGCCTGCTCGCGCATCTGTGAAAGAATAATATCACCTGTGTACGGCTCGATTCCGCCCGTGTCAATCAGCGTGAACTCGCGCCCGAGCCACTCCGCATCGGCATAAATCCTGTCGCGGGTGATTCCCGGAGTGTCCTCGACAATTGAAATTCGCTGCCCTGAAATTTTATTGAATAGAGTGGATTTGCCGACATTCGGTCTGCCCACTACTGCAACTATCGGTTTCATTATCCGTTTTTTCTCCTTGTTTTTCAATGCTTGTTTTATACAGTATATCACATCTCGGCTTAAATTACAACTGTTTTGAGTATAAATCCGCAAAAAAATAAAGATAATAAAATAAAGAATTACAAAACTTTGAAAGAAGGTTGAAAGCATGGAAAACGAAGTTAAAACCGATGCATCCGCTGCGGTTTTGGAGACAATCGAACGCCTGCGCAAGGCTCAGGAGGTCTTTGCGGGTTATTCGCAGCAGCAGGTCGACCGCATTTTCAAGGCGGCGGCAGCCGCGGCAAACGAGCAGCGAATACCTCTTGCCGAAATGGCGGTTGAGGAAACCGGCATGGGTATAGTAGAGGATAAGGTGATAAAAAACCACTTCGCCTCCGAATACATCTACAACGCGTACAAGGACACAAAAACCTGCGGCGTGATTGAGGAAAACCGCGCCGCGGGGACGGTGAAAACCGCGGAGCCTGTCGGCGTGATTACCGCGGTGATTCCGACAACCAACCCGACCTCGACAACAATATTCAAGACACTGATTGCACTGAAAACGCGGAACGCGATTCTGATAAGTCCGCATCCGAGGGCAAAACGCTGCACTGCGGCGGCGGCAAGGGTGGTGCTTGACGCCGCGGTCAGGGCGGGCGCGCCAAAGGACATAATCGCGTGCATTGACGAGCCGAGCCTTGATAAGACAAACCTTGCCATGCGTGAGGCGGACATCATTCTTGCGACCGGCGGTCCCGGCATGGTCAGGGCGGCATATTCCTCCGGAAAACCCGCACTCGGTGTGGGCGCGGGCAATACGCCGGTCATAATCGACTCGGCGGCGGATGTAAAGCTTGCGGTAAACTCGATAATCCACTCAAAAACCTTTGACAACGGCATGATTTGCGCGTCCGAGCAAAGCGTAATCGTTCTTGACGATATATACGAGGAGGTCAAACGCGAGTTTGCGGGGCGCGGCTGCATATTTCTAAGCCCCGAGGGCAAGGAGAAGGTCGGAAAAACCATAATCGTAAACGGCGCGCTGAACGCGAAAATAGTCGGCAGAACGGCTTACGACATCGCGACGCTTGCGGGGGTTGAGGTGCGCAGGGACGCAAAAATCCTGATAGGCGAGGTGACTTCGGTTGAGCTGTCGGAGGAGTTCGCGCACGAAAAGCTGTCGCCCGTACTGGCAATGTACCGCGCGGCGGACTTTGAGGACGCACTGGAGAAGGCGGAGCGGCTGATTGCGGACGGCGGTCTGGGACATACCTCGGCACTGTATACAAATGAGGTGAGCGAGCGCGGGAAAATAACGCAGTTCCGCGACAGAATGAAAACCTGCCGCGTACTGATAAACACTCCGACCGCACAGGGCGCGATAGGCGATATATATAACTTTGCGCTTACGCCGTCACTGACCCTCGGCTGCGGCACATGGGGCGGTAACTCGGTATCGGAGAACGTGGGCGTGAAAAACCTTCTTAATATAAAAATACTTGCCGAAAGGAGAGAGAATATGCTGTGGTTTAAAACCCCGCCGCGGGTGTATATAAAACGCGGCTGTCTTGCCGAGGCTCTCGGCGATTTGAAAACGCTTGAAAGACGGCGCGCGTTTATCGTAACCGATTCGTTCCTTTATAAAAGCGGTATGACAAAGAGGGTGACAGACCGACTTGACGAAATGGGGATTGCGCACACGACATTTTTCGGCGTTGAGCCTGACCCGACGCTGAAATGCGCGCGTGAGGGCGCGGCGGCAATGCTCGCGTTTGAGCCGGATACAATAATCGCGGTCGGCGGCGGCAGCGCAATGGACGCGGCAAAAATTATGTGGGTACTGTATGAACACCCCAAGGCGGACTTTGAGGATATGGCAATGCGGTTTGCCGATATACGGAAACGAATTTATACCTTCCCCAAAATGGGCGAAAAGGCATATTTTGCGGCAGTTCCGACCTCGGCGGGAACAGGCTCGGAGGTAACGCCGTTCGCAGTGATAACCGATGAGAAAACCGGCACAAAGTACCCTCTTGCGGACTATGAGCTTATGCCGAACATGGCGATAGTAGACGCGGAGCTTATGCTTGACGCACCCAAGGGACTGACCGCGGCGGCGGGAATTGACGCGGTAGCCGACGGAGATGATCGCATCCAGATTGTAGAACTGAGTAGGATAATTTTTACCATCTGCGGCAGTTACCGAGATTTTCTCGGTAACTGAATCTTTCGTCAATTCGCCGTCGGAAAAGATATTTTTTAGGTGGAGGGAAATGTTGTCTGTCGAACAGCCGAACAGCTCGGCCATGCCCTTTTGAGAAAGCCAAATTGTTTCGTCTTTGATGACGGCGTTGACGCTCACATTTTCTTCGGCGGATTGATACATCAGAAAACGAAAATCGTTGCTCATGGAAGCGTCCTTTCTGTTTGCCTCGCTCATGCGGCTGCATGGGTGGGGCGTTTTTTGATGGCTATTTTTCCGTCGCTGGAAAATGGCGGCTAGAATTTAGTCATCTTTTTGAAAAAGATAGACGCGAACGGCAAGAGTGCCATTATCGTTATCAAAAATATCGGAAATAGTTTCAATATTATCAAAAAAAGATAACTGTTGTTTCTCAAATCTACGTTCCTTCTCTAATTTATATACTTCTGATTGAATCTGATTATATTGTGACGCTATTAGTTTACGCTTTGCTATAAGAAAATCTATAGCATCATTAAGACCTACTATATTATCTTCTTTTACAGCAATAGTATCTCCATTGGGAGTTTTTACTAATAAACCTATTTCAGCTATAAAATTTCTGAAATGCTTATTCTCTTTTAGGACTTTATCTATTCTGCATAATTCTTTTCTT
>URZD01000195.1 GCA_900552305.1 uncultured Eubacteriales bacterium | reverse complement strand
GAGCGGTATTCCAAGCTCCTCAAATGCGCGGAAAAAGACTATTCCCGACGCGGCCTAAGCCGCGCCAAAAACAAAAAACATTATGCCGAGCCTGTCCCAAAACCGACTGATGACATAAAAATCCAAAAGTCCCGCGAGCGGGCGCGTTGTCAGAGTTCCCGCGCCGCCGAAAAAAATATTTTTGACAGGGTTTTTGATACTCGGATAAAGGCGGTACTGCACATAATCGTCAAGGTATGGGGTATATGAAAAATGAAGATAAGAGCAGCGGAATATGCAAAGCGCAAGGAACGCGGCGAAGAAAAGGTTTTTCCCCGTAAAAAAGCGGCGGATATACGCGAATCCGCCGCGACAGGCTCTAAAGAAATTTTCCGATATAATTTTGCGCATTGCCGCAGCTCCTCTTTTGTTTTGTAGATTTTAAAAATGACATAGCCTTATTTTTCCGCGCGGAGTCGGATTTTATGCAAAAAACACCTTATAAATCTGCAAAAAACTTTCGCGTTTTGCTATGCAAAAATCCTTCCGAAAAGCCATACAACATCGTCCTTTGTGACCGCTCCGACAACGATTCCGGCTGCGGCGTACACTGCTGCGGCAAATATAATTCCCGCGGCAAGCGTTGTGTATTCCGAAACGCGGAACAATCCGTCATAGACCGCGCGCACGGTAAACGCCGCAAGGGCGGCGGCAAGCGCGGGGCGCACAAAGCACGAAACAGGCTCCCACGATACATTTGCGCTTTTTATTACCCTGCGACAGGTAAGAAAACAGGTGAAAATGTTGCTGCAAATTATGATAAACGGCAGTGAACGAAGTCCGAACACGGGTATCAGAAAGAAAATCATGCCGAGCCTTAGAGCCGAGTCTGACAGACTGTAGCAAAGCAGCTCGCGCTGTTTTCCAAGTCCGTTCAGAATACCGCACGAAATCGAGTCTGTGAACATTACGGGGCAGAGCGGCGCAAGCACGCGGAGGTACGGCGCAAGCTGCGGCGCACGGTACACAAACCGCGAAAGCTCCTCGGAAAACGTCATGTACACGCAAAATATCATAAAGCCGAGAAACGCGCTGAAACGGTAAATGCGGAGTGTAAGAGTTTGCAGCCGCACGCGGCTTTTCATCTTGTCCGCACGCGAAATCTCCGGGACGAGCAATGTCAGAAATGACGAAAGCAGGGTCAGCGGAAACACAATAAGCGGCATAACCATGCCGTGAATGTTGCCGTAACCGCACAATGCCGCGCGGCGTGAAAGTCCGTAGCGGCACAGACCGGATACAATCCACACGTCCTCCTGAGCGCGCAGAAACGAGCTGATAAGCGAGCTTAGCGTAATCGGCAGTGCAATCCGCGCAAGAGCCGCTCCGATACGCCCTTCCGCGCTGCGGCATTCAATACGGCTTACATCAGCAGTGTAGAGGAACAGAAGATACAGGCATGATGACATCTCGCCTATAGAAAGGCCGAGGAACACCGCCTCGCAGCCGCGCTCGATACCGAGCGGCAGCCACCGTTTAAGCAGCGCGCTTATAACGCTGATTTTAACCGCCTGCTCAAGAAATTCCGAGCTTGCGGGGCGCAGCACCTTGCGGCTTGCGTAAAAATAGCCCTTTATACAGTAGGAAATCCCCATAAACATGATACTGGGCGAAAGAAACACAAGACTTCGCGCGCAGCGCGGCTCGCCGAGAAAGCTCGCCGCGATTTTGTCGGAAAACAGATACACAGCAAGTATAATCATAAAGCTGAGCGCAAAAACCGCGGAAACCGAAAGCCGCATAGCCTTGCGGATTCCGCTGTAGTTGTGCATGGCGTACTGCTCCGAAACGGTTTTGGAAACCGCCGTTCCAAGACCGCAGGTCGCAAAGGTGAGCATGATTCCGTGAACGGAGAACACAAGCGAAAAAATGCCCATACCCTCCGCGCCGAGCCTTTGCGAATAGTAGGCGCGAAACACAAAGTCTATGGTTTTTGCTATGATGCCGGACGCGGTAAGCAGCAGCGAGCTTCTTAAAACATTCTGATTTGACACGGAATTACCCCCCCCATCTGGCATAAAGATAATAAGATTTTTATTTTGCCGTACTTGGGCATTTTATTTTTGGCACATTAGAATTGCTCATTCAACACAAAAATACCCGCTAATATATACATTATATATTAGCGGGTATGCTTTTATTACTTTTCTTTCGCCGATTATTTCAGCTTGGTCTGTATATAGTCAATCAAAATGTCAACGCACTTTTCGGGCGGGAGCGATGCTGTGTCAAGGCAGATATTATAGTTATTTACATCGCCCCATGTGTTGTTTGTGTAAAAATTATAATAGTTCGAGCGGCGTTTGTCCGCCTTGTTTATCGCGGCATACGCGTCCTTTTCGCTCATTCCCTCGCGCTTCATAAGATTCTCCGCGCGCGTGTCCTGGTCGGCATAAAGAAAAATCTTTACCAGATTCGGGTCGTCGCGCAGTATATAATCCGCACACCTTCCGACAATAACGCACGAGCCATCCGCCGCAATTTTTTTGATTATGTCGGACTGGAGCTTGAAAATATTATCGCCGTTTAAAACATCGTTATACTGATAATAAAGTCCTTTTCCCGACTGCACGCCCATAACAAGCGCATATAAAAGACTGTTTGTCGGCTTTTCGTCTATACTCTCAAAAAGATTTTCACTCAGACCGCTTTCCTTTGCGGCGCGTGCTATAAGATTTTTGTCATAAAAAGAACAGTCAAGCTTCTCGGCAAGCATTTTGCTGATAATTTTTCCGTTTGACCCGAGCTGTCTGCCCACTGTTATTACTGTTTTCATACCTTACCGCCTTTCCGAAACCTGATTGATGCTATCGGTCTCTTTCTTTTTAAATTTTTATTTCTATTATAATAGCACATATCACGGCAAATTTAAAGAAAAATTTTTCATTTTTTTACAATTTGTATGTTTGAATAATAATGCGCCAAAATTTCTGTATATTTTTTACCCTCCTTTGCCATACGGTTTGCGCCGTATTGGCTCATGCCGACTCCGTGACCGTTCCCCGTAACCGAAAAAACCATGTTCCCGCCCGACTGCGAAAGTGTAAAGTTTGCGGATTTCAGTCCGAACAGCTCGCGCAGCTGTGTGCCGCGGAACTTTCTGCCGCCGATTTCCATATCGGCAACGCTCCCGCCCTCGGTGCGGGTCGTGCTGCCGATACTCGGCGCGGATGCGTCAATAACCGCGGCGGGGTCCGCCGCGCGTATAATCTCGCAAAATCTGTTATTATCCACAGCTACCTCGGAACGGAGGTTTGGCGCGTCAAGGTCGCCGCGGCTCTCCACTGATTTAAGGTACGGACGCTCGCCGCCCCATATCTCCGCGGAGGACTCGGTACGCCCGCCGCACATTGCAAAAAACACTGCCTCTATAGGCTTGCCGTCATACACCATGTACTCCCCGCGGGTGTCCCAAACCGCGCGGCGCAGCTTTTCACGGTATGCCGCCGCGTCCGCGCCCTTCCAGCGCGCCGCACAGTCTTTGTCGGATAGCCACGCCTTGCAGTGCGCGGGATTGTTACAGACAACCGCATCGGGATGCTCCGCGCACGATGTGCCGATTTTGTGCATTATATATGTACGCGCCGCGACCGCCTGCGCGCGCAGAGCCTCCGACTCGTATTCCGCGGGCATCTCGCCGGCAAGAACTCCGGTGAGGTATTCCTCCATGCCGACGTCGGACAGCCTGCCGTGCGTGACGTCAAGTACGCTTATGCGCGGCTCGCCGCCCCAAGCCGCGGCGCGGCCGGCCGGCTCTTTTATGG
>URZD01000194.1 GCA_900552305.1 uncultured Eubacteriales bacterium | reverse complement strand
ATATATGCGAGCACCGATGGCGGCGCGAGCTGGAGCCTGCTTGAAGGGAGTCCGACAAGGGCGCGGCGCATGACCGCATATAGGGGAAAACTGTATGTAAGCTGCCGTATTGACGCGGACAGCGGCTTTGATGACGGACTTTACTGCTATGACGGCGGGAAGTGGGAAAGCGCCGCGCCGCAGAGCGGAATTGGAATGAACGGAATAACAGGGTCGGCGGCAGGGATATTCTATACTGCGCGGCGAACAAGGGTAGCAAGCTGTTTGTCAAAGAGGAGGACGGCGAGTGGCAGACCGTGTTCAGCGGCAACACAACAGATTATAATGACGTTGAGGAGCATATGCCGTGGATTACAATGCACGCGAAGAAGTGGGGCGGCGCGATGGGCAGCTATGTGGGCGGTCTTGCGCTCAATCCGAACGGCGGCTACAGGGCGGAGCTGTGGCTTGGTGACGGCTGGTCGGTATGGTGCAATCCCGACGCGCTGAATGACCGGGTTTTCTATGCTGAGTGTAAAAATCTTGAGGAAACGGTTGTCAACACGGTCTGCGCACCGCCGGGCGGCGACACGCTTCTGATTACCGGTATTTACGATTACGGCGGCTTGCGGCACTCCGCGGACAATGCGGAGGGCGTTGACGCGAACGCGCAGACTACGGACAAAATCTACACGTCCGACCCTGTGCGCGAGGATGCGTTTATATGGGGAACATCGCTTACCTCGGCTGATTACTGCGCGGGAGATACGCGGTTTATGGCACATTTCACCGACACCTACAAAAACGGGGTAAGCTCCGACAATGCGGGGTCGTTCGGCGTTGTTGCGCTGTCGGAGGATTACGGCGCGACATGGAACAAGTATGGCTGGGTACAGGACGGGAGCTTTTACGGCGGCTGCGTTGCGGTCGGCGCGGAGGTCGGCTCAAACGGCTATCCGACCGTGATTGCGATTCAGAAATCGGACGGCAGCTCTACCGCGTATGCAAAGAGGTCGACCGACTTCGGACGGACATGGACGAATATACAAAGCCTTCCGACAAACCTGATTTCAGGGTCGTACCAAAAGAACAGGAACATAATCGCGGCGGACAGGGTGAACGGAAACAAGTTCTACGTATTTGACAAAAGAAACGGAGATTTCTATTATTCGCATGACGGCGGCGCGAGCTTTACAAGGTCCGCGGACAAGGTAACGCTTGTATCACAGGGCGGCGCGCCGTCTGACGAGGATCTGAACAATGATATAGAGGCGAATCCGAACACGGAAGGCGATGTTGTATTCCTATCGTATGCAAACGGACTGTTTCGGAGTACGGACTCGGGAAGGACAATAAAGAAGGTAGAAGGACCCACGCGCGTTGCGGGATTTTCGTGGGGAGCGGAAACCGATGAGGGGATAACCTCGGCGTTTGTGCTTGCAACGGTTGACGGACGGCGCGGAATTTACCGCAGTGACGACAACCTAAAAACATGGATTTATGCGGCGAACGCGGATATGGGTCTTGGCTGCATGGCAACGTGCATTGAGGGCGACAAGCGGGTTTTCGGAAGGGTGTATGTCGGTACCTCGGGCAGGGGCGTTTTGTATGCGGACACCGCGGTAAAAAGCGTAACCTTTATCGATGACAAGTCAGACTCGGACTGGCTGATTATGAACGGCGCAAATAAAATGGGCATGAATGATACAACGTGGCGCGGCTGGTATGCGACAAGCTATGACAAGGAAAGCAGCGAGATTATATTTGCATTTGACGGCAGTAAAAGCAAGGTACAGGGCAACCACCGATACAGGCTGAACGGCAGACTTGAACGGCTGAGCTTTATTGCGGCGGGATACGGGGGAAGCTATCCGGATAACATAGAAATACAGATTTCGGCGGACGGCGAGGTATGGAGAAGTATAGGCACGGCGGCGGAAATCGGTAAGGCGTTTAAGTCGGACGAGCTGCCATCGTGGATGTCGTGCAGAAAGGTTACGCTTAGCCGTGCGCAGCTCGGCACGTCCGCAGCGTATGTGCGGCTGCTGATGAAAAAGAATAACGGAATTGCACTGCCGGAGGTGACCTATGCCGCGGAGGAGGAAAGCTACGAGATAAATGATGTGGCGCTCACAAGAAATGAGTACGGAACGGCGACCGCGGACGGAAGGGTGTATTTTAACCGTGACGGCAGCCGCGAGACGGCTGCGTTTACGGTGTTTGCGGCGGCGTATAAGGACGGAGTGCTGACTGACGCGGCGGCGGAGCGGTTTGAAAATGTTGCCCGCGGCGGCTTTGCGGAGTTCAAAAAAACCGTCAGAGCGGAAAGCGGAACGACAGTCGGGATATTTGTGCTTGAATCGGCGGAAAATCCGATACCGCTCGCAGTGCCGGAAAAAAGAGTTTTAAAATAAAATAAGAAAAATAAGCGGATATTCGGACGCAGGGTCGGGATATGCCGCTTGTTTTTTGTTTGCGCTGATTGCTTGACACAAGAGGAAAAACCGCGCTGTGCGGATTTGGGGTGATTTTGCGTCAAGCGGCGGAGTCGGACGAGACAATAAAGGCAACGGTTGACGCATGCAACGCAAAAACAGACGCAAAAGAGAAGATGTCAAAGAACGAGATATTCTATTTCGGAACGCTTGACGCGGGCAGTGACGGCACATGGAGTGCGGAAATTCGGATGACGGGTACGGACAGGAAGGATATTACGCTTATCTCGTCCGGCGGCGATACGGACTTTATAAACTACGCGTCCGTTGAGTATCGGAAAAACATTATTCCGGTTAAGATATATTCCTCACACAAAATTGGCGGGGAATTTCTGAAGGAGAACAACGCGGTGCAGGCAAGCCTTGACGAGATTTTTTCAGGCTGCAAGGTTGTAAGCCTGCACGGCGCAATGACCGAGAAAACGCGCGGCATGATAGGCAAAAAGCATTTTGATCTTCTACAGCGCGGCGCGCTGTTTGTCAACACGGCAAGGGGCGACATCGTTCGTGAGGACGAGATGATTGCGGCGCTGAAGGAAAACCGTTTCTGTGCGGTGCGTGACGTATTCAGCCGCGAGCCGCTTGACGAAAAAAGCGAGCTGAGGACGCTTGAAAACGTGTACTGCATACCGCACATGGGCGGTCCCACACTTGACAGGCGACCGTACATAACAAAACGGCTTGCGGAAAATATTCTTAAACTCGAAAACGGCGGCGAAGCGGAGCTTGAAATAAAGGGCGACGCGGCAAAGCGCATGACAAAGCAGTAAACTGCACGCGGAATCGCCGATAAAAATCATGAACGTGACCGGACCGGAAACCGTGTCAATCAGAAAGGCGGCAGAGGAGCTTGGCGAGTACCTCGGCAAAAAGCCTGTGTTCAAGGGCGAGGCGGGAAATGACGCATATCTGAACGACGCATCGCTTGCAATGGAAACATTCGGCTATCCCGCGGTTTATGCAAAAACGCTGATAAGGTGGCAGGCGGAGTACATAAAGGACGGCGGAAGGACGCTGAACAAGCCTACGCACTTTGAGGAACGGAAGGGCAGCTATTAAGGAGGTAAATAAACATGAACAGACATACAAAGGCTCTTGAAATACTGAAGGCGGGAACGGTTATACCCGCAACGCCGCTTGTGCTGGACGAGAACAGAAGGCTTGACGAAAAAGGGCAGCGGCTTTTTAAGCGTTTTTAATTCCAAAATTCGTACTGCTTTTGAAATTCGTTTTTGTAATCGTCATAGACTTCCTTTATTTTTGATACGGTATATCTAAGCTGCTCATCGGTGTCGATAATAAGGTCGTCGCTGCCGAGCCAGTTGTCGATAT
>URZD01000193.1 GCA_900552305.1 uncultured Eubacteriales bacterium | reverse complement strand
CAAAAACAGTCATGTGCGGATAAAGCGCGTAGTTCTGGAAAACCATCGCAATATCTCTGTCCTTCGGAGCAACATCGTTTACGAGCTTGTCGCCTATGTAAAGCTCGCCTTCTGTGATTTCCTCAAGACCCGCAATCATTCTGAGTGTGGTAGACTTACCGCAGCCGGAAGGGCCGACAAGTATTATAAACTCTTTGTCTTCAATTTCAAGGTTGATGTCCTGAACAGCAGCAACACCGCCCTGATACGTTTTTCCTAAATGTCTCAAACTTAAACCTGCCATGTATATGACCTCCTAAAATATTATCTCAATCATGATATCTTATTCTAACACATTTTCGCGCAAATTGTTAGAGCCTATTTACACAAATTTCAAAATAGTCTTTTAGTCATATTGTCTAATTGCGGTATGCCGACACCTCGCAAACCCTTGTGTATCAAGGGTTTGCGAGGTTTTACAAAAACTTGCCGCGCTAATTGTACTTTATTAACAAAAAACCCATGACGCGAATATTAAAAAATTATTATTATACACAAAACGCATTTTTCTGCCGTTTTCCGCCAAAATCAGCATAGTCCCCGCCGTTTCTCCGCGCAGATTTTTACACATTCCTTTTCCACAGCCGACCGTTAATAACTTATAACCGCATATCAGCGTTTTGACAAGTTATCCACAATATCCACAGAGTTATTAACACATTTATCACGGTTTTCAACAGTCCAAAACTGTTAAAACCGTTGTCCTTCATAAAAAAACATACCAATGTTCGGAAAATTTCCGAACATTGGTACATAATTCTTTAAATCACAGAAAAACCGGTTTTCCGTTTAGTCACAAAACCTTGCCGAGAATTACTCGTCAGCATCGTCAGCGCCTTCTGTGCCGTCCGCGCTTTCGGCTTCCGTTGTTTCTTCCGCGTTCGCCGTCTCCGCTGCCGTTTCGGAATCCGCCGCGGTTTCAGCACTCGCCGCCGCGTCGGTCGTTACCTCCGAATTTACATCCGATTCGGATTCGTCCTCCGCATTCTCGTCCTTGTCCTCTTCCTTTGCCACTCTTGCCGCGGAAACAATCTTCACACCGCTGCCGAGCCGCATGAGCCTTACGCCTTTTGTCACACGTTTCAGCGTGCTGATTTCTTCGGTGTCGATACGGATAATTATGCCCTCGGATGTGATGAGAATTATATCGTCCTCCGGCGTTACAAGGCTGAATCCCGCAATATTTCCCGTCTCCTCGCTGATTTTGTAAGAGGTCGTACCCTGACCGCCCCTCGTCTGCAGCTTGTACTCGGAGGTTTCGGTCTTTTTGCCGTAGCCGTTTTCGCTGATTATAAGCACCTTTTCATCGCCGTGCGAAACGTCCATGCCGACAGCGTAGTCGCCCTCTCTGAGCATAACGCCGCGAACGCCGCGCGAAACTCTGCCCAGCGGTCTTACATCCTTCTCGGAGAATCTTATCATCTTTCCGAGGTATGTCGCGATATAAATATCCGAATCGCCGTCGGTCAGGCATACGTTGATAAGCTCATCACCCTCATCAAGGTTAATGGCAATCTTGCCGCCCTTAGGCGCGTTCTTGTACTCCATAATATCGGTTTTCTTTATAATACCGTTCCTTGTAGCCATTATAAGGAAGTGATTTTCCTCATACTCTCTTATCGGTATCATTGCCGAGATTTTCTCGCCCGCCTCAAGTTGAAGCAGATTTACAATCGCCGTTCCCTTTGCCTGTCTGCCCGCCTCGGGAATCTCGTACGTTTTAAGTCTGTACATTCTTCCCGTATTGGTAAAGAACAGAATATGTGCATGGGTCGAGGCAACAAACATCGTATCTATAAAGTCCTCTTCCTTTGTCTGCATACCTATTATGCCCTTACCGCCGCGTTTCTGACTCTTGTAGGTATCAACCGCAAGACGCTTGATATAGCCCTGGTGCGTCATCGTGATTACGTTGTCCTCCTCGGCAATCAGGTCCTCTATGTCAATATCGTCCTCAACCGGCTCAATCGACGTTCTTCTCTCGTCACCGAATTTATTCTTGATTTCGGTTATCTCGTTTTTAAGGATTTCAAGCACCATGCGCTCATTCTGCAAAACCTCGGTCAGGTATGCAATCAGCTTCATCAGCTCGTCATATTCCTTATCGATTTTCTCGCGCTCCAGACCCTGCAGCCTTGCAAGACGCATATCAAGTATCGCCTGTGCCTGAACATCCGAGAACGCAAAACGCTCAATAAGATTTTGCTTTGCGTCATTGTAGCTCCTGCGGATAATCGCAATTATTTCGTCTATGTTGTCAAGAGCTATCCTCAGTCCTTCAAGGATATGCGCTCTTGCCTCCGCCTTGCGCTTGTCAAATTTCGCACGTCTGACAATGACCTCCTTCTGGAAATCAATGTAGTTGTCAAGAATCTCGCGGAGGTTAAGTACCTTTGGCTCAACCTGATTTACAAGCGCAAGCATTATCGCGCCGAACGAATCCTCCAGCTGCGTGTACTTGTACAGCTGATTCAGTACGATTGTCGCGTTCGCGTCACGCTTCAGCTCGATTACAATGCGCATACCGTCACGGTCGGACTCATCGCGCAGGTCGGAGATTCCCTCCACCCTCTTTTCGTGAACAAGCTCCGCAATGCGCTCAATCAGCCTTGCCTTGTTTACCATGTACGGTATCTCCGTAACCACAAGCCGCTGTCTGCCCTCGCCGTGTTCCTCTATATCCACTCTCGAGCGTACGCGGATTTTGCCCCTGCCCGTGTGGTATACGGCGCGGATTCCGCTCTCGCCCATTATCTTTGCACCTGTCGGGAAGTCCGGGCCCTTGATGTACTGCATAAGCTCGTCTATCGTGATTTCCGGATTGTCGATAACCGCAACAATACCGTCAATTACCTCTGTGAGGTTGTGCGGCGGAATATTCGTAGCCATGCCGACCGCAATACCGTTCGAGCCGTTTACCAAAAGATGCGGAAACCTTGACGGAAGAACAACCGGCTCCTTGCGGCTCTCGTCAAAGTTCGGCATAAAGTCAACAGTTTCCTTCTCTATATCCGTAAGCATATTCATTGACAGTTTGGACATTCTCGCTTCGGTATAACGGTAAGCAGCCGCGCCGTCGCCGTCAACCGAGCCGAAGTTACCGTGTCCGTCAACGGTCGGGTACCTCATAGAAAAGTCCTGCGCCATGCGGACAAGCGCGTCATACACCGACGCGTCGCCGTGCGGATGGTATCTACCCAAAACATTACCTACGGTAGTCGCACATTTTCTGTATTCCTTGTCGGGTGTGAAGCCGTCCTCGTACATCGCATACAAAATTCTGCGGTGAACGGGTTTAAGTCCGTCACGCACATCCGGCAGCGCACGTCCGACTATAACCGACATCGCATACGAAATGTATGAACGGCGCATCTCCTTCTCAATCTCGACCGGAATTATGTTCAGCTTTGAAACGTCAAACAGCTCCGACGGATTCTTGTTTTCATTTGCCATTTATAAAATTTCTCCTTTCGGCAACCGAACTCTGCCGCATTTTGCCTCAAAAAGCCGATGCGGCATATTCCTTTTTACGATTGCCCTATTTGCTCAAAATTTACCCTTATTTGCCCCAAACGCAAAAAGGACTCTCCTTTTTATATTCGCCGTAAAAAAGAAAAATCCTTCTGATTTGCAAAAATTTACGCTTTATTTTCGTTTTCCGCCTTTTTCTCGGTTGTCGCAAGTGTGAGCGCAAATACGCGTTTCGCTCCCGCCGCCTTCAACGCCCTTGAACATTCGATAATTGTCGAGCGCGTTGTACATACATCGTC
>URZD01000192.1 GCA_900552305.1 uncultured Eubacteriales bacterium | reverse complement strand
CGAAACCGAAATGTTTTTTAAACCCGGCCCCGTATCCCGGCCCCGCCGCAATCGCGTTCGGCGACGCGGGCGACGCGCCGCTTGCCGCAAGTCCCGCCGACATTGCGACCGCATTTTTGCCCGAAATATTAAACAGCGCCTCCGCCATAGGACTTCGGCAGGTGTTGCCCGTACAGACAAACAAAACGCTCTTTGCCGTTTCGGTATTCAAAAGCCGCCCCGCCGCCGCCTTGTACAGTCTGTTTTTCACCGCGCGCCACAGTCCGTTATCCGGTATCTCCGGCGCGTACGCTTCCTTTATATTATCCTTGTCGCACCGCCTTAGGCAGTCAAACAGCCTGTGCGCCGCGCTTTCGGGGTCTTTTGCACTGCCGAGCGAGAAAAACTCCGCGCTTTTTGGCATTAAATTCCTAAACTCGTCAAATGCAATAACCGCAGTCCTACGCATTTTGCTGCGTTTTTCGACAAAGCGCGCCGCGCTGTCCGCACTTCCGTGAAGGATATAGACCTGAGCCTTTGGCGAATAGTGCTTATACTTCATTCCGGGCGCCTTTGGTATGCCGTCCTTAACAAGCTCCGCGCCTATTCGCACCTCGCCCAGCACTTCGCGCAGCTCCTCCGCCGAGATACCGCCCGGTCTTAAAACCGTCGGAATTTCACCGCTCATATCGATTACCGTGGACTCGACTCCCACGCGGCAGTCCTCGCCTTTTATAATTCCCGCCGCTCTGCCGTCCATGTCCTGTTTTGTATGTTCAAAGGTTGTCGGGCTCGGCTTGCCGGATATATTCGCGCTTGGCGCCGCAATCGGCACGCCGCATTTTGCTATAAACCGCCTTGCAAGCTCGCTTTCCGGCATACGGATGCCGACCGTGTCAAGTCCCGCCGTCACCTCGTCGGGTATGCACGGCTGCTTTTTAAGTATTATCGTTATCGGACCCGGCCAAAACCGCTCCATAAGCGTCCTTGCGTCCTGCGGAATTTCGCGCGCCAGCCGTTCGACCTCCGCCGTGTCCGCAATGTGGACTATAAGCGGGTTGTCGGACGGTCTGCCCTTTGCCGCAAAAATGCCGCGCACCGCATCGCCGTCCAGTGCGTTCGCCCCCAGTCCGTAGACCGTTTCGGTCGGAAACGCAACCGTTTTGCCGTCCCTTATCAGCTCCGCCGCGGCCTCAAGGTCGCATTCGGAGCCTGTAAGAATTTTTGTTTCCATATATATTGCCTTCTTTTATGCAGCACGCCGCGGCGCATAAACCGCGCGGCCGCTGTTTTTTTCGCTATTCCTCCGCCTGCATTTTAAGCTTTTCGCTCTGATCGGTTGTAATCAGCGCGTCAATTATCTCGTCAAGGTCGCCGTTCATTATCGCCTCAATTTTATAAAGCGTCAGTCCGATTCTGTGGTCGGTCACGCGCCCCTGAGGGAAGTTGTAGGTACGAATACGCTCGCTTCTGTCGCCCGTTCCTACCTGGCTCTTTCTGTCCGCCGCAATCTGGCTCTGCTGCTCGCGCTGTTTTATGTCATATAGCTTTGAACGGAGCATTTTCATTGCGGATTCGCGGTTTTTGTGCTGCGAACGCTCGTCCTGACAGGTCACGACAAGTCCTGTCGGCTTGTGCGTGATACGAATTGCCGATTCGGTCTTGTTTATATGCTGACCGCCCGCGCCGCTTGAACGGTAGGTGTCGATTTCAAGGTCGTCGGGGTTGATCTCTACCTCGACGTCCTCAACCTCCGGCAAAACCGCAACCGTAACGGTTGACGTGTGGATTCTGCCGCCCGCCTCGGTTTCCGGCACTCTTTGAACGCGGTGTACGCCGCTCTCGAATTTAAGCCGGCTGTATGCGCCCTGACCCTTTATCATGAACGAGATTTCTTTTATTCCGCCTATGCCTATTTCGCTGATACTAAGCACCTCTATTGTCCAGCGCTTGGACTCAGCGTACATTGAATACATTCTGTAAAGGTCGCCCGCGAACAGAGCCGCCTCGTCGCCGCCCGCACCGCCGCGGATTTCCATAATTACGTTCTTGTCATCGTTCGGGTCTTTCGGCAAAAGCAGAATTTTCAGCTCCTCCTCAATCCTTGCGATGTTCTCCTTCGCCTCGTTCATTTCCTCCTGGAGAATTTCCTTGAACTCCTTATCGGTGTCGGGGTCGTCAAGCATCGCTTTTGAATCCTCGATAGTGTTCTTGTTCATTTTATATTCCTTGTACTTTTCAACAATCGGAGTCATGTCCGAATGTTCCTTGCACAGCTTTCTCCATGTTTCCTGATCGGCTATTACCTCCGGGTCGCTTATCCGCGCCGCCAAATCCTCATACTGTTTTTCTATAAACGATAATTTCTCAAACATTTCTTTTTCCCTTCACTTTTGATTTCCCGTTCTTCGCTTTTTGGGTTCGCGCCTTCTTTATCAGTTTTACCGCCCAATAAATCACTGCGTAGAAAAATATCACATTCAGCAGCACTCCCGTGACTAACATAAACCAATCCCCGTTTCGGTATTTTGTCCAAAACAAAAACGGGAATACCGACTTTTTGTCACTGCCCGGCACAAAAAGCGCAAGAAGCACATTCAGCCACACCGCCGCGCTCAATATCCTTTTATCAAGCCTTGTTAAAAAATCTCTCATGACAACCCCCTCAGCGCGGAGGCTTTTTAAAAACCCGGCCGCCTTACTTTTCAAGCTCGCCGCGCGAAAGCGCCGTCAGATAAGCGTTTATAAAGCCGTCTATATCGCCGTCCATTACCGCTCCGGTATTTCCCGTTTCGTAATTGGTGCGGTGATCCTTCACCATACTGTACGGATGGAACACATATGAGCGAATTTGGCTGCCCCAGCCGATTTCCATCTGAACGCCCTTGATGTCCTCTATCTTTTCCTTCTGCTCGCGCTCCGCAATCTCAACAAGCTTTGATTTAAGCATTTTCATAGCAATATCGCGGTTTTTGTGCTGCGAACGCTCGTTCTGACAGGTTACCACCAGCCCTGTCGGCAGATGAGTTATTCTTATCGCCGACTCGGTCTTGTTTATGTGCTGACCGCCCGCACCGCTCGCGCGGTAGGTATCGACCTTCAGATCCTCCGGTCTGATGTTTACCTCTATATCGTCCTCAATCGCCGGCATTACGTCAAGAGACGCAAACGACGTATGCCGCCGCCCCGACGAATCGAACGGCGAAATGCGGACAAGGCGGTGTACGCCCTTTTCGCACTTTGCATAGCCGTAGGCATTAAGACCCTCTATCTGAAACGTCACGCTTTTTATGCCCGCTTCCTCGCCGTCAAGGAAGTCAAGCGTTTCGGTCTTAAAGCCGCGGCGCTCCGCCCAGCGCGTATACATACGGAAAAGCATCTCGCACCAGTCCTGTGCCTCTGTGCCGCCCGCGCCCGCGTGCAGGGAGAGATAGCAGTTGTTGCTGTCGTAGTCGCCGCGCAGCAGGCTTTCCAGCCGCAGCTCCTCGAGGTCGCTTTGCAGCTTTTTGATTTCCTCGCCCGCCTCGGCCAGCAGGTCGGTATCCTGCATTTCCTCGGCAAGCTCCATGGTCGCGTCCACATCGTCGGCGCGCTGGCAGAGCTTTTCGTAATGCTCCACCTTGTTTTCCGTGATGCGCACCTTCCGGCTGACCTCGGTTGAGCGCTTGAGGTCGTTCCAGAAATCCGGCTCGTTCATCGTCTCGTGCAGCTCGAGAAGCTGCTCCTTCAAGCCGGCGACGTTAAAGTGACTCACCTGCCTCAACAATGCTTTCGCGGATTTGTGCCATCTGCTGGCGATAAAGATCCAGTTCGATCACGTTGATTCACATCCTTTTATGCGTTGGTTTAGTTCAAAAGAATCATCAAGCACAAAGCGG
>URZD01000191.1 GCA_900552305.1 uncultured Eubacteriales bacterium | reverse complement strand
CCGAGCTATCGGCTGCCGTTCCCTTTAACTTTTCCTCCGTGTTTGCCGCGGCGTTCGGTAACGGTACCGCCTCTGACTGTTTGTTTTCTTCTCTGTGTTTCTTCTTTGCGTTCATAAACACTCACCCCATTTTTTACGGCTTTTTTTGTTTGCCGTATTCCTCGTTCAACATTATATAGAAATGGTTGCGAATGTCAACCCCTTTAAGTCAAAAATTTTTATTTTGGCACATTTACCAAAAAAGCGGACTGTCTTTTGTCAGACCTTCCGCTTTTCTCCGTATAACTTTTTACTGTCCGTCAAGCCTTCCGATAAGCTCGGTCAGCCTTCTGTATTCATAACGCAGCGCGTCCAGCATCCTTGCCGCGCTTGACATATCACCGCGTCTGAGCGCTTCCGTAATCGCCGAGCTTACGCGGTACAAATCACCAAAGCCAAGATTTAAGCATATTCCCTTCAGTGTGTGCGCCGCGCGGAATGCGGTATCCGTATTCCGCTCCGCCATCGCGATACAGAGCTTTTCAAAGCTCTCATCCTTCAGAAATTTTATTGCAAACCTCTTAACCATTGCGTCGCTGTTAAACCGTTTTAATACATCGGCATAGTCGCCGCCTATTTGTCCGTATAATTCCGTAGTTGTCATTAACCTACCTCCCTGATTTTTTTACCGTATACCGTGATACTATATCCGTCAGCTTGTCCATATCAAGCGGTTTTGGGATATGATCCGTCATTCCCGCGGCTGTGCAGCGCTCAATATCCTCAGCAAAAATATTCGCCGACATCGCGATTATCGGAACGGTTTTTGCATCGTTGCGCCCCGACTCACGTATTATGCGCGTTGCCTCGATTCCGCCCATGCCCGGCATCATCAAATCCATCAGTATTATGTCAAATGTTCCCGGCTCCGAGTCCTTCCATATCTCTGCCGCCTGTTCGCCGTCCCACGCCTTTGTGATAACCGCACCTTTTTCTTCAAGCATAAATTCCGCAATCTCCATATTCAGCGCATTGTCCTCCGCCACAAGAATACGCGCTCCGTCAAGCGATACCGGCTGTGTCCTTTTGGGAATTTTGTCGGTCTGATCCTCGTCAGGGTCTATGCGGAACGGAATCTCAATTTCAAATTTTGTTCCCTTATTCTTCTCGCTGTTGACAGAAATATTTCCACCCATTTTGCCGACAAGACTGTTAACTATCGAAAGTCCCAAACCGATACCGCCGTATTTTGTCCTTGGTATATCATCCTCCTGCTCGAACGGCTCAAACATATGCGTCTGAAACTCCGCACTCATTCCGACGCCCGTATCCTCGCACGTAAATTTCAGCGTCGATTTTTCGCCGTCGGATAAGATTTCGTTGCATGAAAATCTGATTTTTCCGCCCGTCGGCGTATACTTGACCGCATTTCCCGCAATGTTCATTATAATTTGCCTTAGGTGCAGCGGATTGCCCAAAAGCCGAAAATGCTGCGTGGAAAGCGGCTCGATTATGAACTCCAATTCCTTTTCACGCGCCTGTATATCAATCAGCGAGCAAACCTCGCCTATTACAGTGCGAATATCAAACGGCTTTTCCTCCGGCGGACTGTTGTCCGAATCCATTTTATTTACAAAAAGCACATCGTTTACAAGCTCCAAAAGCATAGTTGTCGCTTCACGCGCCTTTTCGCGGCAATATTGCTGCCTTTTCACATTATCAGGTTCACTGTTTCCTATCTCAATCATGCCCATTATAACGTTTATCGGAGTGCGCACGTCATGACTCATCCGCCGCAGAAAGTCGGTCTTTGCGGCGTTCGCACGCATAGCCTCAGCCGTTACCTTTTTCAGCTTTTCCTGATACTCTATCTCCTTTTTCTTTAACTCATCAATATCCCGCAGCGCAAGTATCACCGAATTTATCCGTCCATTTGCATTTTTTCCGTTTGGGATTATTATATCGCGAATCCAGCCTCTGTCGCTACAGTGAACCATCTCTATGTAGTCTTTATCGCCAAGCCTTTCGCTGAGCGTTTCAAGCTCGGTAAACGCCGCATATTCCTCGCGACAGTCCTCCGCAACAAAACGCGTACATATCGTTTCGAGCAGCTCCGACGCCGCGGAAACTCCGCTGAAAACCTCCTTTACCCGCTCCGGCGACTTTACAATGTCGAAAGAGTTGTTTTCTATATCAATCATTATATACATAACATATATATTGCTTATTGCCTTTATTGTCTGTGCCTGACGGTTTAATTCAAGAATATGCCTTTTTTCCGTATAACCTCTGAAAAGATAAAACATCATACAAACTATAACATAAAGTCCCGCAAACAAAACCGGTACCCACGCAGTAGACGCCATTGCCGAAACAAGCGGATAAAACGCATAAAGACCATAACCTTTAAACTGCTGTTTCTCTCCGTAGTATAAGGCTCCGTTCACGCTGAAAAACGTCGGCAAATCATCCGTTGCCGCATCATCCAGTCTTTTCAGCTCCTTTATCTCCGATACAAAAACACTTTCACCCTTATCGCTGTTTGAGCCGAGCACCGTACCGTCCGTGGTTATGTATACTCTTCCGTTAAAATTAAGCTCATAACCTGTCATAAGATTCTTTATCGGCAGTCTGCTTATCATCATTGCCTCAATATCCTGATAGCGATAACAGCACACAACCCCCTTGCTGTCAAGCCGTGCCGCCACAGCCAAATCATAATACTTTCCGTTTTTAACCGTTCTCTCAGAATAAATCTTTGTCGGATACTTTACGATATTTGCTACCGCTTTGCCGGAAACCTCATTGCGCCAGTCCCCATACCCCATATTTCTGTTGCTGTAGTCAACCTCGGGCGCAAAATCGGCATCAAGCAGCATAATCCCTGCAAGCCGCTGCTTTTCGCAGTATTCTTTAAAGTATTCCGCATTCGCAAGCGACGGATTTCTGTTCACGTCATCGGCTATTTCCACCGCCTGCTCGGTAAGCCTGATAAGGCTTTTGACCTTATCTGCGGAAATTATCGTGTCATTGCTCACACACTGCCGCTTTAAATGCTCTACCGTTTCGTCAAGCCTTCTTCCAAGGCTTGATATATCCATTGCCGCGCTTATCATAAACACAACAAAAGTCAGCATTATTCCGAGAAGCAACAGCTTTTTTATAATCTTTTGTGTGTCCTTGTCAAGACCGAATATATGCAGCCTATCTGTTTTCATCAGCCGCCACGCCTCCTTCCGCGCTTTGGAAGTCCGCGCCGTACTTCTTAAGTATCCGTTCCGTAGTTCCGTCGCCCTCCATAGCGCGGAGCGCACTGTCCACCTCTTTTGCAAGAGTTCCCGCGCTGTTTTTAGAGAATGCCACACCGAGTTTCGACACCATAAGCGGCTTGTCCAGCGTCCGATAGTCCTCGTCCGCCTCGTCCATATATGTGCGCAGCGAAATCTCGTGTCCCGCACACGCGTCAACATAGCCCTTTCTGAGAGCCGCAAACACCTCGTCAATTCCGACAAGGCAATACACGTTTTTTACGCGCGGCACACCGTTGTTTCCCGCGTCATCAAGAAAAATTTCCTCCGGCTTTGTGCTTGACTGCACAGATACCTTTTTCCCCTCCAAATCTTCAAGCCTTTGTATATCGCTGTCGCCATGCACAACTACTACCTGACGGCTGTACATATACGGTCCCGCCCATGTATAGTCATTTTCCCTGCCGTTCATGGAAAAGCTGCCCCAAAGGCAGTCAACCTCTCCTTTTTCAAGATAGCCGTCCTTATCGTCCCACTTTATTGTCACAAACCGCGGCGAGCGTTGTATTCTGCGGCACACCTCCTGCGCAAGCTCAACGTCTATTCCGGTATGGTTTCCATGACCGTCGATATAGTTATAAGGCTCATACTCATCGCTGCCAATCGTAAGATACGG
>URZD01000190.1 GCA_900552305.1 uncultured Eubacteriales bacterium | reverse complement strand
GACTTTTGATAAAGACGGAGAATATAGAAAGCTTCAGAACGGCGATTAACGAGGCTGCACAGGAAACAATGGCAGAAAAGATACTGACGCCGACCATTTCGGTTGACGCGGTAATCAAACCCGCATATATTTCCATAGAAACGGTGGAGGAGATAAACAGGCTGCAGCCGTTCGGCGTTGATAACCCCACGCCCGTGTTTGCGGTAAGATGTATTAAAATACATAAGATCAGCACAATGAGCGAGGGCAAGCACCTTAGAATGACATTGCTGAAGGACGGAAAGTTCCTTGACGCGGTCGGCTTCGGTATGGGCGAATATTATAATCACCTTAAAGAAGGCGACTTTGTCGAGGTGGCGTTCGGTCTTGACATCAACGATTACAAGGGTTACAGAAACGTTCAGCTTATATTGAAGGATATAAGAAAGGCTGAAGGTGAATAATAAAATACGGAACACCTGCGGATATTTCGGATAGCGATTGCGGCAGAGCGCGGTATTCCCGTACGGCAAAGATGTGCGGGAAAGACGCGGAGAATATGCGCGGCAGAGAGCGGTACTTCCGCATGGCGGAAATGCGCGGGAAAGCCGTATGTGAAAAGGTTTATCGGCGTATATCTTTTGGTGTTGGTTTGGCAGGGTATTGGGGAGTTGAAACACATAACGGTGTTCGACTCCCTGATTCCTATAAGCAATAAGCGATCGGAAAGGCGATGACGTGTTATGGCAAGAGATATGGAGAGCTTGGTTGCGGCAATAAAAAAGTACAATCCCACTGCGGACTGCGCAGTTGTGGAAAAGGCGTATAAATTTGCGGTGAAAAAGCACGAAGGGCAGCTCAGAGAGTCGGGCGAGCCGTTTGCAACGCACCCTATCGAGGTTGCGTTTATTCTTGCTGACATGGAGCTTGACGTGAGTTCGATTGTCGCGGCGCTTCTTCATGACGTTGTGGAGGACACCGACACGACCGAGGAGGACATTCGCCGCGAGTTCGGCGACACGGTCGCGCTGCTTGTTTCCGGCGTGACAAAACTGGATAAAATTCCGTACACGTCCAAAGAGGAACAGCAGATTGAGAATTTGAGAAAAATGTTTCTTGCCATGGCAAAGGACGTCAGGGTAATCGTAATCAAGCTTGCCGACAGACTGCATAATATGCGTACACTCGGCTCAAAGTCGGAGGAAAAACAGCGTGAAAAAGCGCGCGAAACACTGGAGGTATATGCGCCGCTTGCTCACCGCCTCGGTATGTCAAAGATTAAAATGGAGCTGGAGGATTTGTCGCTCCGTTACATTGACCCGATTGCCTATTATGAGATAGTCGACAAGATAAAGCAAAAGCGTGTCGAACGCGAAAAATATATTGAGGATATAATGAAGGTCTTGCGCGAAAGGCTTGCGCAGCTCGGAATAGAGGCGCACGTTGAGGGCAGGGCGAAGCATTTTTACAGTATTTACCGAAAAATGTTCATGCAGAACAAGACGATTGACGAGCTTTATGACCTTTTTGCCGTTCGCGTAATCGTGAACACGGTCGCGGACTGCTATGCGGTTTTGGGCATGGTACACGATTTGTACAAGCCGATTCCGGGCAGATTCAAGGACTATATCGCAATGCCCAAGCCGAATATGTACCAGTCGCTGCACTCGACAATGTTCGGACCGGGCGGTACGCCGTTTGAAATCCAGATCAGGACATGGGCGATGCACAGAACGGCTGAAAACGGTATCGCGGCGCACTGGAAGTACAAAGAGGGCAAGAGCGGCAAGTCGGAGCTTGACGATAAGCTCGAATGGATAAAACAGCTGCTTGAAATTCAGAAGGATTTGACAAACGCCGAGGACTTTATGAAAACGCTGAAGATTGATATGTTCAGCGATGAAGTGTTTGTGTTTACCCCGAAGGGCGACGTGGTAAACCTTCCCGCGGGGTCCACTCCGATAGATTTTGCATATGCAATACACAGCGCTGTCGGCAACAAAATGCAGGGCGCAAAGGTGAACGGAAAAATTGTCACGCTCGATTATGTGCTGCAAAACGGCGATATTATTGATATAATAACGTCAAACGGCGTTCACGGGCCGAATCTTGACTGGCTGAAAATTGCCAAGACCTCACAGGCAAGGAACAAAATCAATCAGTGGCTTAAAAAGGAAAACAGAACGGAAAATATCGCAAAGGGCAAGGAAATATTCGAACGCGAACTGAAAAAATCCGGAATACCGCTGACATATATGAACGATACCGAGATGATGGAGTCCATACTCGCGAAGTACGGCTTCCGTCAGCTTGAGGATATGTACGCAACGCTCGGCTATGGCGGGTCAAACGGAGGAAAATACGTTGCAAGATACAAGGATATGTGCCGCAGCGATATGGACAAAAAGAATGCGGCGGCGGTCGACCCGGAGCAGTTCATAGTAAAGACCACGACAAAAGCGAACAGCAGTGGCGTAATCGTTGACGGAATAGACAACTGCCTTGTTAGGATTTCGCATTGCTGTAATCCGGTTCCGGGTGACGATATTATCGGTTACATTACGCGCGGCAGGGGTGTTGCGATACACCGTGCCGACTGTATAAACATTGTAAACGCGCGTTTTTCAAAAGAGGAGTCGCAGCGGTTTATAAGCGTGCATTGGGCGAATGAGGTTCAAAGCAGCTTTCAGGCGCTTTTGTGTATTACCGCGGGCGACAGAAACAACCTTCTTATGGACGTTGCGGCGGTTATGAGTGACCTTAGAATACCGATTAAAAATCTTAATGCGCATCAGGCAAAGAACAATATTGCGATAATTGAGGCGGCGATAGAGATTCACGGTATGCAGCAGATAAACGAGCTGATAAGAAAGCTGAAAAACATAGACGGCGTTGTATCGGTGGTACGGCGCAGACAGTAAAGGGGCGAAAGAATGCTTTTTCACAGAATGGCGCTCGGTGAGCTGGGCGCAAATTGTTATATTACGGCGGATGAGGAAACGGGCCGGGCGTGCATTTTTGATGCGCCCGACGATGCGGAGCGGATACTTGCCTACATGGACAAGAAGGGCTTGAAGCTTGGATATATTTTTCTGACCCATGCGCATTTTGATCATATAATGGCTTTGGGCGAGCTGAAACGCGCGACAGGGGCGAAGGTGTATATTCACCCCGATGATGTTGAGATGCTGAACAATCCCGCATTGAATTTGTCGGCGGACTGCAACGTGACCTTGCCGCGGCTCGAATATGACGCGACGGTGTCGGACGGCGATGTTATAGAAACTCCGTGCGGAGAGGTACGTGTTATTCATACTCCGGGGCATACAAAGGGTAGCGTGTGCTACCTTTTAAACGGCGATACGCTGATAAGCGGCGATACGCTGTTTAAGCGCTCCATAGGTCGCAGTGACGGACCGGGCGGGAGCTATGAGAATGAAATTTCCGCGATAAAGGAAAAACTGATGACTCTTGACGATGACGTGAAGGTCTATCCGGGACACGGCTTTTCAACAAGCATAGGCGCGGAGAGAAAGGAAAACCCATTTTTGATATGAACGAGGAAAAGAGTCCGTGGGGTATTCTGACGGGAATACGCCCGGTAAAAATTGCAAGCAAGCTGCTGCGTGAGGGAATGACCGCCGCTGAGGCGGAGACTCATTTTGTGCGTGAGTTCGGGACGAGCGCTGAGAAGGCGCGGCTTGCGGTCGGCACGGCAGAGGTGGAGCGGCCGATTGTTGACGGTATGTACAAAAACGGTGTAAGTCTTTATATCGGCATACCGTTTTGCCCGACCCGATGCCTTTACTGCTCATTTGTCAGCAACAGTGTGGCAAGGAGCGCAAAGTTGATACCGGAGTACCTTGACTGCCTTATGCGCGAGATAAAGTACGCTGCCGATATTATAAAAGGGAACGGAAACGTAATAGAAACCGTGTATATCGGCGGGG
>URZD01000189.1 GCA_900552305.1 uncultured Eubacteriales bacterium | reverse complement strand
CCGAGAATGTCGCCGCTTTTCACCGAAGCTCCCGCGCTCTTTTCGGGAACAAAATCCCACAGCTTTTCGCGGTCGAGTGCCGCAACCTCAACGCCTCTTTTAAGGTTGTTGCCCGAAACCTTCATTATTTCTTCCAGCGGTCTTTGTATTCCGTCAAATATACCGCCGATAAGACCGGGGCCAAGCTCCACGCTGAGCGGGCTGCCTGTCGATTCAACCGGCTCGCCCGGACCCAGACCCGATGTTTCCTCATATACCTGAACGGACGCGCGGTCGCCGTGCATTTCGATAATCTCGCCGATAAGGCGCTGATTACTTACACGGACAACGTCAAACATATTCGCGTCACGCATATTCTCTGCTATTACCAAAGGTCCCGCGACCTTTTTTATTTTTCCGATACTCAAAGCTATCACTTCCTTAACAGTTTATAGCCGAGCCAAACGCCGCAGCAGCCTTCGCGCTGCGCCCCGCCCGACCTTTTCAGCCTATCCTTTTTGCAGCGTTCTTTTACTCGCCGCCGAACAGAATATCCGAGCCAACGGCTCTTTCTACCGATTTGTGAACCTCCGCCATACCGCGCCCGGTGTTTCCGTAAACGCCGGGAATCAGTATCACCGCGGGGTACAGCTTTGCCGAAGCCTCGGTTATTTCGTCCTCCAGCTCCGCCGCAAGCGCCTCGGTAACGTATATCACCGCATAGTCGCCACGGCACAGCTTTTTGAAGGTTGCCGCGCCCTCGTCACGGTCAGCAACGGGAAAAATGCTGAGTCCGATTGACGCAAAGCCGTAAATGCTGTCTCTGTCGCCCAAAACCGCTACACCCTTATACATAAAGCTCTCTCAGCCTTTCTTTAATAATATTGTCGTCAAGCCTGTTCTGTTTTCCCGTCAGAATCAGACCGACCGCTTTAAGCTCCGCTTCCTTGGCCAAAAGATACGCCGCAATCGGCGCAACGGTGAAGTAGTTATGTTTTTGGCGGCGGACCTCTTCCATAATCCTGTCATCGCACCACTTTTCAAACGCGGTATACGATTCGGCAAGCGTCTCCGCCGCTCCGGCATAATCCGTTGAGGACAGATACTCGCAAAGCTCGT
The DNA here is from genome assembly GCA_900552305.1 of uncultured Eubacteriales bacterium. Taxonomy (GTDB): domain Bacteria; phylum Bacillota; class Clostridia; order Monoglobales; family Monoglobaceae; genus UMGS1494. The sequence goes on along the minus strand of URZD01000189.1, from coordinate 2,839 downwards.
CAAAGCCCTTTGCGGCATTCGCGCCGAGCAAATCGACATTCAGCGTTTCGCACCCGGCAAGCGCACGTCCGAAAAACTCCGCACTCTTTCCGAGCCGACAGCCGCGCGCCGCAATCCGAATATCGGTCAGCGCCACCGTAAGCTCCGCATACTTTCTTATAAACTCCGAGTCGGAGCGTTTTCCTTCATCTTTAAGCATTTCAAGGTATGCCTTGTCGATTATCACATCGCACAGACCGCCGTCGCCGTTCTCGTACAAAAGTCCCGCAGCCGCCAAAGCCGCCGCGCGCAAAAACTCCGGCAGCTCCGAATATTCGCGGTTTTCAACCGCGTCCGCGATTTTCCGATACGGAACAGTTCCGCCGTCAATAAACACCCTGTCGGTTTTGTCATGAGTAACCGTCAGCTTGATTGCCGCTTTAAGGTTATGAAAGTCCGTTTCGTAAAGGAACACGTTAAACACCGACATATCGTCAACAAGCTCGGAAATCAGCCGCCAAAGCCGCTCCCTTTCCGCGTGCTGTACCTCGTCCGCGCTTTTTGCGTCCGCACAGTCATAGCCCATCTCGGAAAGAGCCTCCAGCGCGCTTTTTCCGTCACTGCACGAAAGCAGCTTTTCCAAATCCTGAATTGAAAGAAGTGCGTCCTCCATTGCGTGTATACGCGCAACGGCGTATGTGTACTGCTCTGACATTTACACTCCTCCCCCGTTTTCAAAGAGAAACGCACCGAGCATATCCGAAAGCTCGTCGGCATACGCGTCAAAAATCGCGTCAACCGTGCAGTTTATCTCTATACTGCCGTAAACCAGTACAAAGCCGCTGTCCGCCGCAAGAGCCTTATCCGATACCTTCAGTCCGTGCGCCGAAACCGCCGTCTCAAACTCCTTTGTCATTGCCTTTTTGTCCGCGTCGGTCATAAGGATTTCGCCGTCCTTGCCCTTCGCCGCATAGCGGTTTAAAAGGCTTGTCAGCATTTCAAAGTAGCCTTTGTCCAGCGTTTCCGTAAGCGCGCGCCTTGTGCCGTCAAGCGTTTCGCGGATGATTTCCTGCTTTTTCTTCAATACGGCGCGTTTAAGCTCCATTTCGTCATTCGCCGCGGCGCGGTTCGCGGTTTCCGCCGCCTTGCGCTCCGCCTCGTGCCGAAAGCTTTCTTTAAGCTGCTCCGCCGCCTTCTCCGCGTCACGCAGCGTTACCGCCGCGGCGTCATTAGCCTTGCCGAGTATATCGGAAACCGTCTCCGCGGACTCCGTTTCGATTTCCCTGATTATATTTTCAAGTCCGGTCATTGCCATTCTTCCTTTCGTTTTGGTTTTTCCGCTAACCTGATGCCAGGTCAGGCGTACTGGAGCCGAGCCCAATATGGCTTAAACACAAATTTGCTCCGTTTAAGCTCTCCGACCCTGCATACAAAAAAATTGCTATATTTTTGTTTCCGACGGACTAAGCAAGGCTTGAGCCTTGCAAGGACAACGGTTCAAAAATATTGTGATTTTTTAATTACAGGGCATATCGGGGTCAACTCCCGTGTGCCTAAATACCCAGTGAAGGAATACTTACGATTGAAAGAATTGAAATAAGCAAAGCCAGAATTGCATATGTCTCAACCATAGCCGCAAAGATGATTGCCTTACCCATCTGGTCAGGCTTCTTTGCTACAAGCGAGATTCCCGCAACAGCCGCCTTTGCCTGGCGCTGTGCCGACCAAAGACCAACAAACGCCATCGGCAGGCACGCCACAAAGTAGAGAAGTCCCTGTGCGAGAGATACGTCAACGCCTCCGCCGCCGAGCAAGCCTATCTGTGACAGTGTGATGAACGCAATGAGCAATCCGTAAATACCCTGTGTACCCGGGAGCAGCTGGAGAATAAGAACTTTACCGAATTTCTGAGGGTCCTCTGTTACAACTCCCGCTGCCGCTTCGCCCGCCATGCCAACGCCTATAGCCGAGCCGATACCCGCCATCAGCGCCGCAAGAGCCGCTCCCAACAATGCCAATACAATACCTAATCCATTCATAGTTTAATCCTTACCTTTCTTATTTGATTTACCGCATACCGCGCCTTGTGAACAGGAATTAAATCCGTTATTATGTTCAACTCCCGCTCGCCTGTGCGCCGCACGCCGCAGATTATTTTACTTTTTTATACTTTATTTGCTTTCCGGCTCAAAGTAGCGGGTTTCCGCTCTGAACGGACTGAACTTTCTTCCGCCGCCCTCATAGAACTTGCCGAAAAACTCAACAAACTGAAGTCTATTTGTATGAACGTACGCGCCAAGAAGGTTTATGCCGATATTCATGGTGTGTCCTATGACAAATATCACCGTAAACAGCACCGCACCGAGGACGCCGCCGCCCATCATGCTGCCCATTTTGTTGAACACGTTTGCAATAACTCCTGTTGCCAGTCCAAGCGCCAGCAACCGCGAATACGAAAGAATGTCGCTCAGATACCCGGTTACGTTGTAAAGCTCGTACAAGCCTTTTGCAAGCCGCTTGAACGGATTTGACGAGCTGCGCCCCGCAGTCAGAACAATTCCGACCGCGCCTATGCCCGCCGCAATCGCCGCGCCGCGTCCGACCGCCGCCGGCAATATAAAGCTGAGTCCCGTCATTGACGCAAACTTCTCGGTCGAAAGCAGGAACACAATCGCGCCGCCAACAAGAAGGTACCAAAACACTACGTCATATATCGCTTCCTTATACTTTTTATCGCGTATAAGCGTGTACATCTTCATTCCCAAGCCGGTAAACAAATGCACTATTCCGACCGCAAACGAGAAAACAAGCATCCGCATCGGGTCGTTTATAGGCGCAAACCACAGCGGCGGAATTGTAA
>URZD01000188.1 GCA_900552305.1 uncultured Eubacteriales bacterium | reverse complement strand
CTGTTGTTGCCGCTGACTTTTTTACAAAGAGGTGGGCGTACACCACGCTGTCTAAGGTTGAAACAATTCCGCTTATAAAAAATGTGTTTCACCTCACCTATGTGGAAAACAGGGGCGCGGCATTTGGAATGTTAAAGAATCAAAGGTGGATATTTATCACGCTTTCGGTTATAATTCTTGCTCTGCTTGCTGCGGTTATAATCAAAAAGAAGAATAAGCCGTGGTATCTGAGCCTTGGACTCAGCTTTGTCGGAGCGGGTGCGGTCGGCAACCTGATTGACCGCATTTGGCTCGGGTTTGTTGTCGATTTGTTTGATTTTCGGCTTATAAACTTTCCTGTGTTCAATGTTGCGGATATTTTCGTTTGTCTGGGCGCGGCAATTCTGGCAATCTATTTTATCATAGATGATGAAAAAAAAGATAAGGGCAAGGAATATGAAAGTAATAATCGACAAAACTAATGAAGGAACACGCGCGGACGTTTTTCTTGCGGGATATGATTCGAAAATAACAAGGTCGCGCGCGCAAAAGCTCATTGAGGAAGGGAACGCCGCGGTGAACGGCAGGACGATAAAGACAAGCTACAGACTTTGCGAGGGTGACGTGCTTGAATATACGGTTCCCGCAGCGGCGGAAACCGAGATAACTCCGGAGAATATTCCGCTTGATATTGTATACGAGGACAAGGATATGCTTGTTGTCAACAAGCCGCAGGGAATGGTCGTTCATCCCGCCGCGGGGAATTACAGCGGAACGCTTGTCAATGCGCTTATGAGCTACTGCGGCGATTCGCTTTCCGGCATAAACGGCGAGCTGCGCCCGGGAATACTGCACAGAATCGACAAAAACACAAGCGGACTTTTGCTTGTTGCAAAAAGCGACAGAGCGCACCTTGGTCTTTCGGAGCAGATAAAGGCGCACAGCCTGACGCGCGAATACCTTGCGCTTGTCCACGGCAATATAGCCGCGGACAGCGGAACGATTGACGCGCCGATAGGCAGAGATTCGAAGGACAGAAAGAAAATGACTATTACCGACAAAAATTCAAGGAACGCGGTAACGCATTACTTTGTGCTTGAAAGGTTCGGAAAATACACATATATAAAGTGCCGCCTTGAAACGGGGCGCACGCATCAGATAAGGGTGCATATGTCAAAAAACGGTCACCCGATTGTCGGCGATGACGTATACGGACGGAAAAAGGAGGAGTTCCGCCTAAACGGTCAGCTGCTGCACGCGTACAAGGTGGGATTCATTCATCCGGTTACGGGTGAATATATGGAGTTTAAGCGGACTGTGCCGAAGTATTTTGAGGATGTATTAAACAGGCTAAGGAGGAGTGGCTCATGAGCGCAGAGGACAAGAGCGAAAACAAGCCTGTGGAAAGCGGAAAAGCGCCTGTGAGCATACACACAAATCACAGGCAGCGGCTTAACAAAAAGGTAGAGGAATTCGGACTTGACTCACTGGAGGAGCATGAGCAGCTTGAATGGCTGCTGTTTGCCGTAATACCTCGGGGCGACACAAACGCGACGGCGCACAGGTTGCTTAAAAGATTTGTGACGATAGCGGGCGTACTCAGCGCCGACCCCGCGGAGCTGCAGGAGATAGAGGGCGTAGGCTCTGTAGCGGCAAGGTTTCTTTCGCAGCTGCCCGCGCTTTTGGGGATAGTTGAACGCAGCATGAAGGACAAGCCGCCGAGCTTTAAAAATTATGAGGACGCGGAAAAGTATATACAGTCGTTCTTTTACGGAAGGCTGACCGAGTCGGCGTATATATTTTGTCTTAATTCCTCGTACAGACTGCTGAGCGTAAAGCGGCTGAATGACGGCGGCACGGGCGAGATTGCGATAATTCCGTCACGTGTGGCAAGGATTGCACTGCGCGAAAACGCGAGCGCGGTTGTCATAGCTCACAACCATCCGTGCGGACGGGTCAATCCGTCCATAAACGATATACGTATGACGCGGACGCTGAACGAGGTGTTTGAGGCCCTCGGGATAGAGCTTTTTGACAGCGTTATTGTGTCCAACGACAGCATATGCAGCTTAAAACGGAACGGATATATGGAAAAGGAGCGGGGACACCGATAATAAGGAGTGACATAGAGAATGGATTTTCAGGTTGTTTCAAAATATAAGCCGGCGGGCGACCAGCCGCAGGCGATAGAAAAGCTGACCGAGGGGGTCCTGCGCGGCGACAGGTTTCAGACGCTTTTGGGCGTAACCGGCAGCGGTAAAACTTTTACCGTATCAAACGTGATTGCAAACGTAAACAAGCCTACGCTTGTGCTTGCGCACAATAAGACGCTTGCGGCGCAGCTGTGCAGCGAGTTTAAGGAGATTTTTCCGAATAATGCGGTGGAGTACTTTGTTTCATATTACGATTATTATCAGCCGGAAGCATATATTCCACATTCCGACACATATATTGAAAAGGACGCGCAGACAAACGAGGAAATCGACAAGCTGCGCCACAGCGCGACCGCGGCGCTGTTTGAGCGGAAGGACGTTATAATCGTTGCCAGCGTATCGTGTATCTACGGTCTGGGCGACCCGATAGACTATAACAACATGGTTGTGTCGCTGCGTACGGGCATGACAAAGGACAGGGACGAGGTTATTCAGAAGCTCGTGGAGATACAGTACGAAAGAAATGACATAGATTTTTCGCGTAATAAGTTTCGGGTACGCGGCGATGTACTTGATATATTTCCGTCCGATTCGAGCAAAAACGCGATACGCGTTGAGTTTTTCGGCGATGAGGTTGACAGGATAGCCGAGATAAATACCGTGACCGGCGAGGTGGTCGGAATAAGAAACCATTGCGCCATATACCCCGCGTCGCATTATGTAACAAGCAAGGAAAAGCTGGAGCGCGCCATAGGCGAAATAGAGAAGGAAATGGAGCAGCGGGTGGAGGAATTTAAGGCAAAGGACTGTCTTATCGAGGCGCAGCGGATAAAGCAGAGGACGCTTTACGATATAGAAATGATACGCGAAACGGGTTTTTGTCAGGGGATAGAGAACTACTCGCGGATAATCAGCGGCCGCGCGCCGGGAAGTCCGCCGTTCACCTTGCTTGACTACCTGCCCAAGGACTTTTTGCTGATTGTGGACGAATCTCACGTCACAATTCCGCAGGTAGGCGCAATGTATGCGGGCGACAGGGCAAGAAAAACCAATCTTGTGGAGTACGGATTCAGACTTCCGTCCGCATATGACAACCGACCTCTTAACTTTGAGGAGTTTTATAACCATATAAATCAGGCGATTTTCATAAGCGCAACACCCGCCGACTTTGAGCGGCAGCGTTCAACTCAGGTGGTGGAGCAGGTTATAAGACCTACCGGTCTGCTTGACCCGAAAATTGAAATCAGACCGACCCTCGGTCAGATTGACGACCTTTACGGAGAGATTCAAAAACGTCTTGAGAAAAACGAAAGAGTTCTTGTCACCACACTTACGAAAAAGATGGCAGAACAGCTGACCGAGTATTTTGAGAACATGGGCGTTAAGGTAAGGTACCTCCATTCCGAAGTCGAAACGATAGAGCGTATGGAGATAATACGCGACCTCAGACTGGGCGTATTTGACGTTCTGGTCGGAATAAACCTTCTGCGCGAGGGCCTTGATATTCCCGAGGTGTCGTTGGTTGCGATACTGGACGCGGACAAGGAAGGCTTTTTGCGTTCCGAAACATCACTGATACAGACAATCGGACGTGCGGCAAGAAATGCCGAAGGTACGGTTATAATGTATGCGGACACGATTACCGGCTCCATGCAGAGGGCGATTTCGGAAACGGAGCGCCGCCGCGGGATTCAGGATGCCTACAACAAGGCGCATGGGATCACGCCGACTACGGTCAAGAAGTCGGTGCGCGCGGTGATCGAGGCGACGCGCGCGGCAGAGCCGGGAATGGAAGATTACAAGGGCAAGAGTCCGCTGGAACTGACCAAGAAGGA
>URZD01000187.1 GCA_900552305.1 uncultured Eubacteriales bacterium | reverse complement strand
GCAAAAGCTCCGCATCCGCGGAAAGCACATTCTCCGCAGTATCGGAATTGATATACGCTCTTGCATATGCTTCGAGGCGGCGGCGAAGCTCGGGCAGATTCTTACGCTTTACGGTAAGTCCCGCCGCAAGCTCATGCCCGCCGAACTTTTCCAGAATGTCGCCGCAGTTTTCCAAAGCCTCGAACAAATTATACCCGCTTATACTTCTTCCCGAGCCTTTCGCCTCGTCGCCGTCTATGGCAAAGAGGATTGAAGGCTTGTAAAACTTTTCGGTAATCTTCGACGAAACTATACCCACAATTCCGTGATGCCATTCGGTATGCGGAATTATAAGCACTCTGTCCGACTTCATCTCGGGATGCTGTTCTATATATTCAAGAGCCTCGGCAAACATTTTCTGCTCCGTCTGCTGTCTTATCGTGTTTTCCTTGCACAAATCGTTCGCAAGCTCATATGCCCGCCCGCTGTCGTCCGTAAGGAACATTTCAACACTGCGCGCCGCGCAGCCGAGCCGTCCGCTCGCGTTTATCCTCGGCGCGATTATATAGCCGATTGTCGATGTGGTTATCGCCTTGTCATTGGAAATCGATACGTCTATCAGCGCTTTAAGTCCGATATTTTTTGTTGTTCTGAACCGCTTTAATCCCTCTGTAACCATGATTCTGTTCTCGTCAATAAGCGGCGAAATATCAGCGACCGTACCCAGACAAATCAAATCCGCGTACTTTTCCATAAGCTCGACAACCGTGCTGTCCTCGTCAAGAGCCTGAATCAGCTTGAACGCGACCCCAACGCCCGCAAGATTTTTGAACGGATATTCACAATCCTTGCGCTTTGGGTCAACCGCAGCGTACGCGTTCGGAATTACCTCTTTACATTCGTGGTGGTCGGTAACGATAATATCCATTCCTATTTCCCGCGCGTAGTCGGTTTCGTCAACCGCCGTTATTCCCGTATCAACCGTAATAACGACCTTTGTTCCGTTCGCCTTGATTTTATCAAGCGCGCCGCGGTTTACGCCGTAGCCTTCCTGTATGCGGTCGGGAACATAGAAATCAACCTCGAATCCGACAGAGGTGAGATACTTATATAATATGGCGATACTTGTAATGCCGTCAACATCATAATCGCCGTAAATCGTGATTTTTTCGCCGTTTTCCTTCGCCTTGCGTATTCTTTCGACAGCCTTGTCCATATCCTTCAAAAGATACGGGTCGTGCAGACTTTTAAGGTCACACTTCAAAAATTCCGCAATGTCCTCGCTTGAACGTATTCCGCGGTTGTAAAGTATAATAGACGTAAGCGGCGATACCCGAAACTCCTTAGAAATCTCGACAACGCGCTCACGGTCAAACTCTTTAAGCAGCCAATTCTTCTGTAACATAAACCTTCTCCTAAAATGTTAATTCTTTAACCTTCATTTTATCACGTTTTTCCGAAAAAAACAACACTTTTTTTCAAACTGCCGCAATTTTTTGCAAAATTACATACTTTTCGTTCGGAATTTACGAATTTTTAAGCTCAACGACCGTAACTCCGTTTTCGCCCTCGCCGTATCTTCCGTTTCTGTATGACTTAACCTGCGGATGTCTGCGCAGCATATCCTGTATTCCCGCGCGCAGCGTTCCCGTACCCTTGCCGTGAATAATCGTCACTGTTCCGAGTCCCGCCATTACGCTCCTGTCAAGGAACATATCCGTTTCGTTCAGCGCCTCTTCAAGCATCATGCCGCGGAGGTCAATTTCGGTCTTAACGCTGCTGACGCCGCCGGATGACGTGTTCCGTTTAGGAATAAAATGCGCAATGTTCTTCTTTGTTTCGTCCTCCAGTATCACAAGGTTAGACAGCTTTGATGTCGTTTTCATAATTCCCATCTGAATAACAGCCGTTTCCGCCTTTTTGTCTATCGAAAGTATCGTTCCCTTGTCGTTCAGGTCAACCATAAGCACCGGCATACCCGGCTTAAAGCTGTTTACATTCACCTTTGCGGGTCTGTGTACCTTCTGCTGCGGCGTTTTTTTAGTCTTTTTAAGGCGCACGCCAAGCTCCTTGCGCAGCTCCTCCATTGCGCGCAGCGCCTGCTGCTCGTCCTTCTCCTTTTGCAGACCCCGCATTTTTTCCACAATGTCCTCGGTTTCCGCCTTCGCCTTCTCGATTATACCCGCTGCTTTTTCGTTTGCCTTCTTTATTATATTATCGCGCTGCCTGTCCAGTTTTTCACGCTCGCGTTTAAGCTCGGCGCGAAGGCTTTCGACCTCGCTGCGCAGCCGCTGCTGCTCCAGCTTGTCCGTTTCCGCGCTGCGCCTGCTCTTTTCAATGTCCGACAGCACGTCCTCAAACTGCAGCGTTTCCTTTGAAATAAGCTCCTTCGCGTTATCTATTATAAAATCGGAAAGTCCGAGCCGCTTTGATACCGCAAAAGCGTTACTCTTTCCCGGCACTCCTATCAGCAGTCTGTAGGTCGGGCTGAGCGTTTCGACATCAAATTCGCATGACGCGTTCGTCACTCTGTCGGTTGCAAGAGCGTAGGTTTTAAGCTCGCTGTAGTGCGTTGTGGCAACCGTTTTCGCGCCCATTCCGCGCACATACTCCAACACAGCATTGGCAAGAGCCGCGCCCTCTATCGGATCGGTACCCGCGCCAAGCTCGTCAAACAGCACAAGCGAATCCGGAGTCATTACATTTAATATATGAACGATATTTTTCATATGCGCCGAGAACGTACTAAGGCTTTGCTCAATGCTCTGCTCGTCGCCTATATCGGCAAAAACCTTTGAAAATATTGCCACGCGGCTGCCGTCGTCGGTCGGAATCATAAGCCCGCACATAGTCATTAGGGTTAAAAGCCCTATCGTTTTAAGGGTTACGGTCTTACCGCCAGTGTTGGGTCCCGTTATAACAAGCGTATCGTATTCCCTGCCTAATTCTACCGTAATCGGCACTACCGCGCGGGCGTTAATAAGCGGGTGGCGCGCGCGTTTAAGGTAGGTTATGCCGTCCTTGTTTATCTCTGGCAGTGACGCCTTCATTTTATAGGCAAGCCTTGCCTTGGCAAAAATAAGGTCAAGTTTTACAAGGGCTGAATACGAGCTTATTATGCTGCCCGCAAAGCTGCCCGCGTCGGCTGATAATTCAGATAATATCCTTTCTATTTCCTCCTGTTCGCGCAGCTTTAAAACTCGTATTTCGTTATTGGTTTCCACCACCGCCATAGGCTCTATAAACAGGGTTGAGCCTGTCGCCGAGGTATCGTGCACTATGCCGTTAATCTGCCCCTTGTACTCCGATTTTACGGGCACTACATATCTGCCGTCGCGCTGGGTTATTATTGCTTCCTGCAAATATTTTGCGCTCGGTCCTCTTACGGTCTTTTCAAGTGTTTCGCGTATTTTGCCCGATTTCGCCGTTATCTTGCGGCGAATATCGTAAAGTGCGGGCGAGGCGTTATCGTTCAGTTCCTCTTCCGATTTTATGGCGTGGTTCAGCTTATCCTCCAAAAATTTATTGGGTATAAGCTCCGAAAAAAGCGGGTCAAGTGTAGTTTCCCCCGCGCCTGAACATTCGCCGCGCCATGCTTTTACCGCGCGTATTACTCTTAAAACCTCGGCAACATCCAATAGTTCCTTTATTGAAAGCACGCCCGAGGCTTCCGCCCGCCTGAGCGGTGAAGAAACGTTGACCGCCGCCCCGAATGAGGGGGCGGAATAGCGCGACATAAAGCTGTACGCGTCGCTTGTGTTGGAAAGCCGCGCGCGCACAGCATTAATATCGGTTTCGGGCAACAGTTCGCGCGCCCTTTCCGCGGTTTCGGCAAGAGTTGCCTCATTTGCCAACATTTCGAGAATTTTATCAAGCTCTAATGTTCCTGAATATCTTGCGATATTGTAATCCATTTTTTACTCCTAAAAATTAAAATTATATCTATTGTAATAAGCTGATTATTTTGTAGTAAGGGTGTCCATTGGGGAGTTTGCCCCTTTGGTCATTCAGGAAGGTTCGGAAACCCAACCCATAGGGTGTCCGACGGTTCTTTCCCCTATTTCTGTCCGCAC
>URZD01000186.1 GCA_900552305.1 uncultured Eubacteriales bacterium | reverse complement strand
TTTAGGAGCTCACCGCTCCCGAGCGACAACTCATTTATATTACCACATACTCCTTCTTTTGTCAACCCCTTTTTCTAATTTTTTTTATTTTTTTCTCTCTTTTTTCTTTTTGGGGGCTTTTCAAAGTAAATAACAGCGGCAGAATTTTATGCTTTCATACTTATTATAATGAAGAACAGTAAAAAATGGGAGGTCGGATACTTGACACGGCGAATAATGTGTGGTATAATCATAAAGCTATGTTAAATCGGGGTGTTAGCGGTACTCTGTAACCTCCAATCCGCTTCAGGAGGGATGAAAACTTGTGTTGAGGTGCAAGAATGTCTTGTCTGACTCAGTTTGGGCTGTGCTGACGATTCGGTCCTGCGCAATTAAAGCCTGTGAACCACGTCAGGGCAGGAATGCAGCAGCGTTAAGCAGTTTCTTTTAATGTGCCGCAGGGTCGCCGAATCCGAGCAGACCGATTGTTTAACGGAGGTGTTTTTGTTCCGAACTCAAGCACATAGCTTTTTATTTGTAAATTTACTTTTTATATATAAGAGGGGGCATTTCTTATGTCGGAAACCTACCGTGCGTTGTACAGAAAATGGCGTCCGATGATATTTGAGGATGTAGTCGGACAGGAGCACGTGTCCGAAACCCTGAAAAACAGCATAAGCGCGAACAGAATTTCCCACGCGTACCTGTTCTGCGGAACACGCGGAACGGGAAAAACCTCGACCGCTAAGATATTTTCAAGAGCGGTGAACTGTCTGAATCCGCAAAACGGCGACCCGTGTAATGAGTGCGAGGTTTGTCGCGGCATTATTGACGGCTCGATACTTGATGTTTATGAAATGGATGCCGCGAGTAACAGCGGTATTGACAATATCCGTGAAATACGCGACGAGGTGATTTACGGTCCTACCGAGGCAAAATACAAGGTATATATAATCGACGAGGCGCATATGTTGACGGACGATTCCTTCAACGCGTTGCTTAAAACTCTTGAAGAGCCGCCCGGACACGTAATTTTTATACTTGCCACAACCGAGCCGCATAAAATTCCCGCAACGATACTTTCGCGGTGTCAGCGGTTTGACTTCCGAAGAATCGGAATTGACGATATTTCACGGCGTATAAACAAGATTGTCAAGGCTGAAGGAATAAACATCACTCCGGACGCGGCGGGGCTTGTTGCGGAGCTTGCTGACGGCTCGATGCGCGACGGCTTGAGCATTCTCGACCAGTGCGCGGCATACGCGAAGGAAGAACTGCGCTATGACGATATTGTGGACATTGTCGGTATTGCCGACAAGCGCGTTTTGTTTGATATTGCAGACCGTATTGCGGATGGGAACTCCGGCGCGGCGCTGCTTGCAGCCGATAGCTTTTTGGAAAAGGGCAAAGAAGTTTTAAACTTTATCGAAGAGTTCATAATGCACTTTCGCTGCCTTATGATATGCAAATCGACCGACAATCCGGGCGAGTTGCTTGAAAAAACCGATGAGGTCACTGAAAGATACAAAATGCAGGCGGAAAGATTTACTGTTGACAGAATTCTTTACAGTATAACTGTTCTCGGTGATTTTCTTTTGCAGGCAAAAAGGCTCTCCGCACCGCGTGTAGCGGCAGAAATGGCGGTATTAAAGCTCTGTATGCCGAAAACAACCGATACGGCGCAGGCACTTGCTGTCAGAGTGGAAAAGCTCGAAAACGAAGTTGCAAGGCTTAAAAAAGGCGGAATCACAGTAGCACAGCCTTTGTCAAATACAGCAACAGGAACAGAATCGGTACGACAGACTGCGAATGACACACTTGAGGCTATGCCGCACATTGATGAGTCGGCAAAGTGGACAAAGTGGAGCGATGCGCTGAAGCAAATCAAACAGGAAAGCAAGAGCCTTTATGTATTCCTCTTTAATGCAGAGGCCTTGGACTTCGGTGACGAAATAGAGCTTGTGATAGGCAACGACCTCGGCTATGAGAAAATAAACACGCCGGAGGGCAAGGCATACCTTGGAAAGTTATTTTCCGGTATTCAGGGGACGGCGCTTCGCGTTGTAGTTTCCAAAAAGGGAAATCTTAAACAGCGTAACGGCAGCGCGTCTGTCCTTGATATTGCAGCAAAAAAGGAGCTGCTCGGGGATAAAATGAAGGTTATAGAGGAATAATTAAACCTCGGAATTACTGATTATAAACGGAAAAAGCTGTATTGTAAAATAAATAACGAAAGGATTTGAATGAAAATGGCAAAGGGCGGATTCCCGCGCGGCATGGGCGGCGGCGGAAACATGAACCAGATGATTAAGCAGGCAAAGAAAATGCAGGAGCAGATGCTTAAAATGCAGGAGGAAATGGAGGAAAAGGAGTACGAGGCAACCGCGGGCGGCGGCGCAGTCAGCGTTAAAGTCAGCGGCAAGCGCGAGCTTACCTCTATCAGCATTAAACAGGACGTTGTCGACCCGGATGATGTTGAAATGCTTGAAGACCTCATAATGGCAGCTGTGAACGAGGCGCTCCGAAAGGTTGAGGAAAGTTCGGCTGACGAGATGAGCAAGCTCACCGGCGGTCTGAATATTCCGGGACTCTTTTAATTCGGACATGGTGTATATTTGAGTTTTGTATACAAAAATAATTCCTCTGACGGCGGTCGCCGTCAGAGGAATTTATCTTTTATACAACCGCAAAATTAAACGTAAGATAAAATAAGTTTTCCACTGCCTGTTACGCGAACTGTACCGTTCTGCGCGGGAATAAATACGCTGTCACCCTTGTGTGGGTCAAGCTCAAAATCGCCGACACATATCCTCAGGTCGCCTTCAAGAACTATGATTGAGCGGAAACTTTCCTCGTCAAGCGCGATCTCACACTCGCCCTCCGAACGGATATATTCTGAGGTAAAGTATTCACATTTTGCGATAGGATAACGGTCGGCATCCTCCGGAACATGGTCGCCTTTACCGCCGACAATGAGATTCGTAACGTCTATGGCTTTTTCTATATGCAGCTGTCGCGGTTTGCCGTCAGCACCGCGCCTGTCATAATCATATACGCGGTATGTTGTGTTTGAATTCTGCTGAATTTCACAGATAAGAAGTCCCTTACCGATAGCGTGCAGCGTTCCCGGCTTGATAAAGAAAATATCACCGGGTTTTACGCTGACCTTGCCCAAAACTTCCTCAATAGTGTTGTCGGCGATACGGCGGCGAAATTCGTCCTTTGTGATTTCGCGGTTGAAACCGTAGTAAAGACAGGAGCCTTCATCGGCGGATACAACGTACCAAACCTCGGTCTTACCGTAATCGTTCTCGTTTTTAAGCGCATAACTGTCGCTCGGGTGCACCTGAACTGAAAGATTTTCCTTTGCGTCAATAAGTTTTATCATTATAGGAAATCTGTCAAATCGCGCAGCACGTTTGCCGAGGAAATCTTTACCGTTTTTTTCGATATATTCGCTCAGCGTAAGTCCCGCAAGACTACCGCTTGCTATCGTGCTTTCGCCGTCCTTATGCGCGGCAAGCTCCCAGCTTTCCGCAATTTTGTCAAAGTCGCATTTCTTTCGATATTCATCTCTGAGCCGAGTTCCGCCCCAAAGATAGTCCTTGAAGGTCGGAGCAAGTAAAACAGGTTCTCTCATTTTAAATTTGTTCCTTTCTTTATAAATGTATAAAAGCATAATTTATTTCTGAATGTCAGACGGAATACACAGCCTGCCCAAAAGAAAGCGATTGTAAGCTGCATGAACAGTCCGCAAATACGGCAGTCCCGGCTTGAAACATTTACGATAAAGCAGCGCTGCGAGGTTATTTCACAGCAATACAATTTCTTAAAGCCAAATCGTAAATTACTTCTTTTGCCTAAAGTAAAAACGACAACCTTCAAAAGAAGATTGCCGATTCTGGTGACTCCTGGGGGATTCGAACCCCCGTAGCCGCCGTGAGAGGGCGGAGTCTTAACCACTTGACCAAGGAGCCATATGACCTGCATAAAATTACACAGGTATTTGGTAGCGGTAACTAGATTCGAACTAGTGACACTACGGGTATGAACCGTATGCTCTAGCCAACTGAGCTACATCGCCATATG
>URZD01000185.1 GCA_900552305.1 uncultured Eubacteriales bacterium | reverse complement strand
TGAGGTATCAGGGGGAAAAGGCCGCGGTGGGGGGGGGGGAGCCGCACCTCAAGCCTGCGGCAGAGCGGGTACAGAAGATACGCGATGGCGAACGCGATGAAAAACGGCGTAAGCAGGCCGCAAAGCCTTTTAAAAAAGGCGATTATTCCGTTGAAGTTGTCAAAGGTCTTGTACACCGCGATGACCGCCACCGCAAGAATGAACAGACCGAGGTATTTTTTCAGCTCTTTAAAATTCATCTTTAATCCCTCGTAAAATAAAAATCTTAGTTTGATTTTAGCACAAAATCCCTGTTTTGTATACCCCTTATATGAAAAAATATGTCAAATCGGACAAAATAGGCGCGGCGTGCGTGTTGTACTTGACTTAATGCCGAAAAAATGTTAAAATAGACCTATATTATTTTCACAGTAAAAATTTTCACATAAAAATTCACGAAAAAAATCACGCAAAGAGGAAAGCTATGTTTTTATCAGATAAATGGAAGGACTATGAATTGATTGACGCGAGCCGCGGCGAAAAGCTTGAAAGCTGGGGCGGAATTGTTCTGCGCCGACCCGACCCCCAGATTGTATGGACGGTCGGAAAATCCGATTTAAGCGACCGCTGGCGCGGCGCGGACGCACACTATATACGCAGCAACACGGGCGGCGGTCACTGGGAAACGAAAAAACGGCTGCCGGAGAGCTGGACGGTGGACTACGGCGAACTGACCTTCGGAATAAAAATGATGGGCTTTAAGCATACCGGACTTTTCCCCGAACAGGCGACAAACTGGGACTGGTTCTCGGAGATAATACGAAGCTGCGGAAGGGAAACCGTGAACGTGCTTAATTTGTTTGCATATACGGGCGGCGCGACAATGGCGGCGTCAAAGGCGGGCGCGGCGGTCTGTCACGTTGACGCATCCCGCGGCATGGTCGGCTGGGCAAAGGAGAACGCACAGCTTTCGGGACTTGGCAAAAATCCGATACGCTATATCGTCGACGATGTGAAAAAGTTCACCGAGCGCGAGATTCGCCGCGGCAGAAAATATGACGCGGTTATAATGGACCCGCCGTCATACGGCAGAGGCCCCTCGGGCGAGGTGTGGAAGATTGAGGAGGAGCTTTTCGGACTGGTGGAGCTTTGTATGGGAGTCCTCAGCGACAACCCGCTGTTCTTTCTGATAAATTCCTATACAACAGGACTTTCAGGGAGCGTGCTTGAAAATATATACAAGCTCACGCTGAAAAAGAAATTCGGCGGCGAAATCGCGGTTGACGAGGTAGGACTTCCGATTACAAACGGCGGACTTGTGCTGCCGTGCGGTTATTCGGGAAGGTGGAAGGCTTAGAAAACGGCAAAAATCCGTCTTTCAGAATCGGATTTCCTATGCGCAGGTGAGTGAAAATATATTGTGCGGCTGAATAACTGCATATATTTTAGCTTTGAACAATATTGGCATACAAACGGCATAGACAACGGCGTACCGCGTTCGGCGCGCCGAAAAAGATAGGTGAAACTGCTTGAAAACAAACGATACGATAATACAGATAAAAAACCTCGGCTTTTCGTATGAGAACGGCGAGGGCGAGAGCTTTGAGGTGCTGAAGGACGTAAATCTTGACATACGCCGCGGCGAATTTGTTGCGGTTTTGGGTCACAACGGCTCGGGCAAGTCAACGCTTGCAAAGCACCTTAACTCCATACTTGTGCCGACCGAGGGCAGTGTGCTTGTGGACGGAATGGACACGCGCGATGACAGTCTGCTTTACGATATACGCCAAAGGGTCGGAATGGTGTTCCAAAACCCCGACAACCAGCTTGTGGCAACGATTGTGGAGGAGGACGTGGCATTTGCTCCGGAAAATCTGGGCGTGCCGCAGAAGGAAATCAGAAAAAGAGTTGACGCATCACTTGCGGCGGTCAATATGTCGGAGTATGCGCGCCATGCTCCGCATATGCTCAGCGGCGGTCAAAAGCAAAGAATCGCCATTGCGGGCGTGCTTGCCATGATGCCGGAGGTAATTGTCATGGACGAGGCGACCGCTATGCTCGACCCCATAGGCAGGCGCGAGATTATGGAAACCGTCAGACGGCTCAACCGCGAGCGCGGCATAACCGTTGTGATGATTACGCATTACATGGAGGAGGCGGCGCAGGCGGAGCGCACCGTGGTCATGAACCACGGCAGGGTCGTAATGGACGCGACCCCGCGCGAGGTGTTCGGAAGGGTTGCCGAGCTGAAAAAAATCGGTCTTGACGTGCCGCAGACAACCGAGCTTGTGTGGCGGCTGAACAAGGACGGCGGGGATATGCGCGGCGACGTCCTCACAACGGACGAGTGCGTTGACGAGATTATGAAACGCTATACGTCGGGAGGTGCAAGCCTGTGATAGATGTAAAAAATGTAAGCTATACCTATATGAGCGGCGGACCGTTTGAAACCGCGGCGCTGAAAAACGTGTCGCTGTCGCTTACGGACGGCGAGTTTATCGGGCTTATGGGGCATACCGGGTCGGGAAAATCGACCCTTGTACAGATAATAGGCGGACTGGAAAAGCCGACAGAGGGGTCGGTGGTTATTGACGGACAAACCCTTCATTCAAAGGAATGTGATATGCGCGCAATGCGCTTTAAAATAGGTCTTGTGATGCAGTACCCGGAATATCAGCTGTTTGAGGAAACTGTGTTCCGCGATATTGCCTTCGGTCCGACAAATATGGGACTTTCGGAACAGGAAATCCGCGACCGCGTGGAGCTTGCCGCCGACCTTGCGGGGGTAAAGCGCGAGCTGCTTGAAAAATCGCCGTTCGAGCTTTCGGGCGGACAGAAACGCCGCGCGGCGATTGCGGGAATCCTTGCGATGCAGCCAAAAATTCTCATTCTTGACGAGCCTACGGCGGGACTTGACCCCGCGGGGCGCGAGGAGCTTTTGCACAAGATACGCGACCTTCACAAGCGGCTTGGAATTACGGTTCTGTTTGTTTCACACAGCATGGAGGACATTGCGAGCATGGCGGACAGAATTATAGTAATGAACCGCGGCGAAGCGGTTATGAGCGGCAGACCGGGCGAGATTTTTTCGAGGGCGGAGCAGCTCCGCGGCATGGGTCTTTCCGTTCCGGGAATAACCGATATATGCGACGGACTGAGAAAACGCGGAATGCCGCTGCCCGAGGGGATTTATACCATGGACAGAGCGGTGTCCGAGATAGAAAGACTTTTGAAAAAATAAGAGAGAGGTAGAAGGGATGTTAAAGGATATAACACTGGGACAGTATTTTCCCGGCAGCTCCTTCGTACACAGGCTTGACCCGCGGACGAAAATTCTTTGCATGATTATATATATAACCGTCATATTCTGTATAAAGGGCTTTGCGGGGTATGCGATTCTTGCGGCGTTCACCGCGCTGTGCGTTATCGCGTCGCGCATACCCGTGAAATTTGTTATAAGAGGTTTAAAGCCGATTATGCTCTTTATTGTTGTGACCGCCGCTTTCAACCTGTTTCTGACAGGCGGCACGGTTATGTGGAAGTGGGGATTTTTGAAGATTACCTACGAGGGCGCGCGCATGGCGGTGTTCATGGTGCTGCGGCTGTTCTTCCTTGTTTTCGGAACGTCGCTGCTCACGCTTACGACATCTCCGATTTCGCTGACGGACGGACTGGAATACCTGCTTTCGCCTTTTAAGCGGATAGGACTTCCTGCGCACGAGCTGGCAATGATGATGACAATCGCGCTCAGGTTTGTGCCGACGCTGTTGGAGGAAACCGAGAAGATAATCAAGGCGCAGACGGCAAGGGGCGCGGACTTTGAGAGCGGGAACGTAATCCGCCGCGCAAAGGCGATGATACCGATACTTATACCGCTGTTTATCAGCGCGTTCAGACGCGCGGACGAGCTTGCGGTTGCCATGGAGTGCCGCTGCTACCGCGGCGGCGAGAACAGAACAAGGCTTAACGAGCTGAAAATGACCGCGGCGGACGCGGGCAGCTGGACTGCCGTACTGATATTTACGGCGGCTGTGATTCTTTGCAATATATATTTCGGATAGGAGCGACCGGGTATGAACAATACGGCGGTACGGATAATGTACGACGGGAGCCCCCAACACCGAAGTCATCGT
>URZD01000184.1 GCA_900552305.1 uncultured Eubacteriales bacterium | reverse complement strand
AAAGAAGATGGGCAAGACCCGCGTTACCGCAGTAACAAAGGCGAATGTTGTAAAGACAACGGACGGTAAGTTCCTTAATATATGCAAGGAGGTTGCAAAGGACTATCCGGGTATCGAGCTTGACGACTGGTACATTGACATCATGACCGCAAAGCTGGTTGACGAAAAGCGCCGCACACAGTTCCAGGTGCTTGTTCTGCCTAACCTCTACGGCGATATTCTTACGGACGAGGCAGCGGAGTTCCAGGGCGGAGTAGGTACTGCGGGCAGCGCAAATATCGGCAAGCGCTATGCTATGTTCGAGGCTATTCACGGCAGCGCGCCGAGAATGGTTACAGAGGGCAGAGATAAGTATGCCGATCCGTGCAGTATCATCCGCGCGGGCGTAATGCTGCTTGAGCATATTGGCTACACCGAAAAGGCAAAACGCCTTGAAAACGCTCTTGATATCTGTATGTATCAGGAGAAGGCTCTTAAAATTACAGGCCGCGATACGGGCGCAACCTCGGCAGAGTTTGCGGATTATGTTATGAGTAAGCTCTGATCGGAGTTAAATTTGTAATAAAACATAAATCGGGTGAAGTGCAAACGTACTTCACCCATTAAAATGAAAACAAAAAACAGTGGAGATATAGAAATATGGAAAAGAATGTTTCGGTATCGGTTATAAACAGGTTGCCAAGGTATTACAGATATTTGGGCGAGCTTTTAGGCAAGGGCATCGAGCGCATTTCCTCAAAGGAACTTAGCGAGCGAATGGGAGTTACCGCGTCGCAGATACGTCAGGATTTGAACTGCTTCGGCGGCTTCGGTCAGCAGGGCTATGGATATAATGTGGAGCATCTTTATAATGAGATTGCCGCAATTCTCGGTCTTAATAACCGATACAAGGCGATTTTGGTCGGAGTCGGCAATATCGGAAGGGCGTTTACGCAGAATACAACATTTGAAAAAAGAGGGTTTACGCTCATAGGTATATTTGACATTGACCCGGAGAAAATCGGCACGGACGTAAAAGGACTGAAAATTTCGGATTACCGTACAATAAAGGATTTTATCGAACGCGAAAATCCGGTAATGGCGATTCTTGCCGTTCCGCGTACGGTTGTACACAGCGTTGCAGATGAGCTTGCAGGCTATGGAATAAAAGCTTTTTTGAATTTTTCATATGCAGAAGTTTCCGCCGACGACGACGTTGTGGTGGAAAATATTCACCTCGGCGACAGCCTTATGCGGCTTTGCTACAAGATTTCCGAAAAGGAAAAATCCGAAAAGTAACGGTACGGCAAAAAGCGGCTTGAAAAAAGCGTAACAGAAACAGGAGATAGGTATGATAACACTTAATACAAAGGATTGCTTTGATCCTGAGCAGACATTTCTTTGCGGTCAGTGCTTCCGCTGGGAAAAGCTGCCCGATAACACGTTTTTTGGGATTGTCGGCAATTCTGCTGCAAAGGTAAGTTGTCCCGACCCATACACGATTTGTATTGAGTCGAGCAATTCCGATTGCGGATATTGGAAACGCTACCTCGGACTTACATATGATTCGGCGGCGGCGAAATCCGCGTTGTCGGCGGACAAAATAATGCTGACGTGTATAGAGAAGGGCGGAGGAATACGCATTTTGCGGCAGGAGGTATGGGAAACAGTGATTTCCTTTATCATTTCCGCAAATAATAATATTCCGAGGATAAAAAAGATAATTTCAAAGCTGTGCGAGCTTTACGGAAACAGGATTGACTTTGACGGAAGAACGGTTTACGGTTTTCCGACCGCGGAGCGGCTTGCGGGATTGGAGCTTTCCGACCTTGCGGAAATTCGCGCGGGATTCCGCGACAAGTATATTCTTGACGCAGCAAGGCGTGTTGCTGCGGGAGAAATCAACCTTGACGCGGTTTCGGAGCTGGACGATGCCGACGCAAAGGCGGAACTGATGAAAATTAAGGGCGTTGGCAGCAAGGTTGCCGACTGCGTTCTTTTGTTCGCTCTTGGGAGATACAAAACTTTTCCGCTTGACGTATGGACAAAGAGGATTATGGCTGAGGTTTACGGAGCGGACAAGAAAAAGCCGGAGAGATTTATTGCGGAGCATTTCGGCGATTATGCGGGGATTGCGCAGCAATATCTGTACTACTATTATGCAATAATAAAGGAAAACACTGCGGAAAGCGGTGCAAAATAGAAAATGGGGGTTAAAGGTATGAACCTTTATGGTATTATCCTTGCCGCGGGCGAGGGAAAACGGATGAAATCCAAAATCGCAAAGCCGCTTCACAAGGTTTGTTCACGGGCAATAATCGAATATGTCCTTGACGCAGCCGAGGGGGCAGGATCGCAAAAGAATATTACGGTTGTCGGTCACTGTGCGGAGCAGGTCAGAGAATACCTCGGCGATCGCTGCGAATTTGCATATCAGAAAGAACGCCTTGGCACAGGTCACGCGGTTATGCAGGCGGCTGACCTGATTCCGGACGGCGAAGGGACGGTTATGGTGTTGTGCGGCGACGCTCCGCTTATTACCGCAGAAATATTGAAAAAGGCGTTTGAGGAACATATCTCGGAAAATCGCGCATTGACGGTTATCACGGCGAAAACGGAAAACCCGCACGGCTACGGCAGAATAATCAGAAACGGCAGTGAAATTATCGATATAGTTGCGGAAAAGGACGCGACGGATGCGGAAAAGGCTGTTTGCGAAATCGACTCGGGGATGTTTTTCTTTAAGTCGGATAAGCTGAAAAGTGTTCTTAGACGCCTTTCAAACGATAATGCGCAGGGCGAATATTATCTTACCGATGCGATTAAGCTTTTGAGTGCGGACGGCGAAAAAGTCGGAGCGTTTCCCGCAAATTTTGAAAATATAATCGGCGTAAATGACCGAGTTCAGCTTGCGGCGGCGGAGAAAATACTGAACCGCAGAAACGTGAACCGTGTAATGCTTGATGGCGTAACGGTAGTTGACCCTGATAATACATATATTGATTCGGATGTGAAAATCGGTGCAGATACGGTTATATATCCGGGCTGCTTTATTGAGGGCAGGACCGAAATCGGAGAGGATTGTGTAATAGGACCCGATACCACGCTGCGGAACAGCAAAATCGGAGATTCTACCACAGTGGAAAGGTCTGTTTTGACCGACAGTACGGTCGGCAGCAATACCGCGGTAGGTCCGTTTGCGTATATGCGCCCCAACTCTCATGTGGGCAGCAATGTAAAAATCGGTGATTTTGTTGAGGTTAAAAATTCATCAATTGATGACGGCACAAAGGTTGCGCACCTTACCTATGTAGGGGACGCGGATGTCGGAAAGCGAGTGAACTTCGGCTGCGGTACGGTTATTGTAAACTATGATGGCATAAACAAGCACAGAACGACAATAGGCGATGACGCGTTTATAGGCTGCAATACAAATCTTGTTTCGCCCGTCAGGGTGAATGACGGCGCGTATACCGCCGCGGGGTCAACGATAACGGACGAGGTACCCGAAAACGCGCTTGCGATTGCACGTAGCCGACAGGTAAACAAAGAGGATTGGGTAATCAAAAACGGAAAGCGTAAGAATATAAAATAACCTATATATTTGGCAACTGCAGAAACAAAAATTAAAGTTTTGATAAAGTTTTTTAAAAAAGTGCTTGCATTTTTCGGGATTTTGTGATAAAATAGATGTTACTGATTGGGAATAATAAATAGAAAACGGAGGTGAAATTATGCCTAACATTAAATCAGCGAAGAAAAGAGTTAAGGTTATCGCGACCAAAACTCTCCGTAACCAGATGATTAAGTCACAGCTCAAGACTGCCATAAAGAAGTTTGAAGCTTCTCTTACAGAGGGCAAGGATGTTGCAGCTGCAGCATACGCAAATGTTGTTAAAAAGACTGATCAGGCTGTCGCTAAGGGTATTCTTCATAAAAATACTGCTGCACGAAGAAAGAGTCAGTATGCCGCAATGATGAATAAAATAGCGTAACGGATTTTTGCATGGGAGTGTATTGCGGGCGGATATAATATCACTTCGGCAATACGCTCTTTCATAGCAAAATTTTTTATTTTTTTTGATAAAAAGGGTTTACAAATGACTTTTTTTATGCTATAATAGCAAAGTTGAATACAGGGGTATAGCTCAGTTGGTAG
>URZD01000183.1 GCA_900552305.1 uncultured Eubacteriales bacterium | reverse complement strand
ATCTCCCGCTGACGAGCGAGTGACGGACGAGCAGAAAATACTCGGCTTTTTGTCCGACCGCGGAGGAACGGCAACGAATGAGGAAATTGCCGAGGCGTGCGGAATACCGCAGAGCAGACTGAACGGCAAGCTCACAATAATGAGCCTGAGGGGTCAGCTGCGGCAGGAAAGCGGAAACAGATACGTACTGAAATAAGGATTTATGGTATCGCGCGAGATACCGAAATCGGTAAAACGGAGGTAGAATATGGCTAAAGCAGGTGTAAAAAGTACCAAGACAAAGAAAAATCTGGTAATAGTCGAATCACCGGCAAAGGCGAAAACGATAAAAAAATATCTCGGTACAAAATACGAGGTCACGGCGTCTATGGGACATTTGCGCGACCTCCCCAAAAGTCAGCTCGGAGTTGATATTGAGCATGATTTTGAGCCTAAGTATATAACGATACGCGGCAAGGGCGACCTGATAGCAAAGCTGAAAAAGGATGCAAAAAATTCGGCAAGCGTACTGCTGGCAACCGACCCTGACCGCGAAGGAGAGGCAATATCGTGGCACCTTGCGGCGCTCCTCGGCATTGACAACGCAGTGCCGTGCCGTATTACGTTTAACGAGATAACAAAGACTGCGGTTAAGGATGCAATAACCAAGCCGAGGACGATTAACGAGGATTTGGTTGACGCGCAGCAGGCGCGCCGCGTTCTTGACCGAATTGTAGGTTATCAGATAAGTCCGCTGCTTTGGAAAAAGGTTAAAAAGGGTCTGAGCGCGGGCAGAGTTCAGTCTGTCGCGACAAAGCTGATTGTTGACAGGGAGCGCGAGATTGACGCGTTCTGCGAGGAGGAATACTGGACGATTGACGTAAAACTGACCGATGATAAGGGTAAAAAGCCGTTTGTGGCAAAGTTTTACGGCACATCTCCGAAAAATAAAACGGATTTGCCGGACGAGACAACAGCAACGGAGATTTCAGATTCTCTTAAAAAGGCGAGTTACAGAGTTGAAACGGTAAACCGCGGCGAAAAGAAACGTAATCCCGCGCCGCCGTTTACAACGAGTACGCTCCAGCAGGAGGCGTCAAGAAAGCTCGGCTTTACCGCAAGGCGGACAATGGCTGCGGCGCAGCAGCTTTACGAGGGCGTTGACATAAAGGGCAGCGGCAGCGTAGGTCTTATAACCTACATGAGAACCGACTCGCTGCGTATCTCCGCTGAGGCACAAAGCGAATGCCGCGCATATATCAGCGAAAAATACGGAGAAGGCTATATGCCGAAAACTCCCAAGCAGTACAAGACGAAAAAGGGCGCACAGGACGCGCACGAGGCAATAAGACCGACCTCTATGGAGTTCGAGCCGGAGAAGATAAAGGATTCGCTGAAGTCCGATCTTTACAAGCTCTACAGGCTGATATGGAACAGATTCCTTGCAAGTCAGATGTCGAACGCGGTATACGATACAGTTCAGGCGGATATAAGCGGCGGCGGTTATATATTGAAGGCGAGCGGCTCGACCGTGCGCTTTGACGGATTTACCGCGGTTTATGTCGAGGGTAAGGACACAGAGGAGGAAAAAGAGGGCAAGCTCCCGATGATTGAGGAAGGGCAGACCCTGCTTTTCAAGGATTTGGAGCAGAAGCAGCATTTTACACAGCCGCCGGCGCGCTATACCGAGGCGTCGCTCGTCAAGGCAATGGAGGAGGACGGCATAGGCAGACCGAGTACCTACGCGCCGACAATAACCACAATAACCTCAAGAGGATATGTGGCAAAGGACGGAAAGGCGCTGTACCCGACCGAACTCGGCACGATTGTAACGGAGCTTATGGAGCAGTATTTCACCGATATTGTCGATGAGGAATTTACCGCCAATATGGAGGAAAAGCTGGACGGCGTAGAGGAAGGCAAAACCGAGTGGAAGGCTGTTATACGCGATTTCTATACTCCGTTTGAAAAAACGCTTAAGGATGCCGAGGAGGCTATTGGCGATATAGAGATTAAGGACGAGGTTTCGGATGTTCCGTGCGAGAAGTGCGGCAGAATGATGGTGTACAAACAGGGAAGATTCGGCAAGTTTCTTGCGTGTCCCGGTTACCCCGAGTGCAAGAATACCAAATCGATACTGAAGGAAATTGACGCGACCTGTCCGAACTGCGGCGGAAAGGTGTATGTACGCAAATCCCAAAAGGGCGTAACGTATTACAGCTGTGAAAAGGGAACGGACTGCTTCCTGTCATGGGACGAGCCGACAAAGTTTACCTGTCCCGAGTGCGGCAGCAGACTGATGAAAAAGCGCGCTTACCGCGGCAAGGGTCCGATGAAGTATGTGTGCTATAACGAAAACTGCAAATTTGAGGAGCTTGTGTCAAAAAGTAATCTGAAATAATATAAAAACTTGCATGACGCGGCGAATGGCGCAATATGGTGCAGGGCACGCGGCGAATGTAGCATAAACTGCACTGTGTTTGATACCGCAGTCGGGTCAGACGTTGCCGATTTGAAATAGTGTAAAAGCTTTAAAGCGGGCAAGCTGCATGAAGTGTACAATTTGTACGCCGATATGCGGGACTTGCCCGTTTTTTATTTTTGAAAAATGTCATATGGAATAAGTCAAAAAATTTTTTTAACCGTATTGAATTTTCGGCGGGATGGTGTTAAAATTATTATATATTATGTTTGAAACTTATTTTATAAAGAAAGGGAATTGGCTGACATGAACACAATAGGATCATTATCAACGGTAAACAGTATATTTAATTCAATAGAACAGCTTGCGCAGATGTGTTTGGACTCGGTCGAGGTCGCAATCCGCAACGAGGAACTCTCGGTTGACGGATTCAGAGGTCTCAGCTCCGTTAAAATGCAGCTGCTACAAATGAAAAAGATTATCCGCAGCTACAGCTTTCTGTCGGCTCCGCTCTGCGGGCATGAAGAGCTGCGCTGCGAGAGCTTTTGTTGGTCGGATTTTCCGAATGGGATTGAGTCGGCGGTCAAGTCGGTATTTCCTTCATATAAAGCGCCATTGCTTTCTTTCACGGGCAGCTTTGAAACCGAGGCGACGTTTATCACAAACCGACGCAGGTTTGATTTGCTGATTTACAGCATAATTTACATACTTATTGCCGAATCGCGTGATGATACGGAGCCGCGGCCGGTGAAAATCACGTTTCATCTTACAAACGGCAAAGATTTTTTTGTACTGCATATCCGAAACAGCGAGAGGATTTTGGAGCCGGAGCGCGTGAACGCCGTTCTTTCGGAAGCGGAAAACCGTGTGTGGGATATAAAATTTGACGGCACGGGAATTGAATCCGAGCTTGCTGTCATTGCAAAATCCGCAAAGGAGCTTGGCTTTGGAGTGCGTTTTTCCGCACTGAAGTCGGGCGATAAATTTGAAATACATATTCCCGTGTCGGCAGATTCGGATACAAATACCATGGCTTCGCCGCGGACATATGCTCCTGACCGTGAGGTGGCTGCTGAGATTTTTTCCGATATGCCGCAATTCTGCTTGAAAAGCGGGGAACAGAACACGGCAGAGAATGGCGGAACGCAAGGCTGACCGCGTACACAGCGGGGAACGGGCAAAACGCAAGACCGACCGCATACGCGGCAATATATTGATAAAGCTATAAAAACGAATGGAGATTTTTATGATTATTCCCGATTATGTAAGAGGGGTTACGGATAAAATTGAAAAAGCGGGCTATGAGGCATATGTTGTGGGCGGCTGCGTCCGTGACAGTATTCTGGGGCGACCCGCGGGCGACTGGGACGTGGCGGTTTCGGCACGTCCTGAGGAGGTGACGGCGGTGCTGGGTGCGGAGAATGTTATACCGACCGGCATTAAGCACGGCACGGTAACAGCCGTAACCGACGGCGGAATGGTAGAGCTGACAACATATCGGATTGACGGCGACTATGCCGATTGCCGTCATCCGTCAAGCGTGACGTTTACGTCCGATTTGACACTTGACCTTGAACGCCGCGACTTTACAATGAATGCGGTTGCATATAATCCGCGTTCGGGAATAGTTGACCCCTTCGGCGGGAGAGCGGATATAGAAAGAAGGGTCATACGCTGCGTGGGCGACCCCGAAAAACGCTTCCGCGAGGACGCGCTGCGTATTATGCGCGCGCTGCGTTTTTCTGCGGTACTCGGC
>URZD01000182.1 GCA_900552305.1 uncultured Eubacteriales bacterium | reverse complement strand
TATATATATTAAATTTTGGGGTGGGAGGATTTTTATGAGTACAGCTACAAACAATACCGTTCTTATCGTTGACGATGAAAGAAATATATGCGAGCTTATCAGACTTTATGTCGAAAAGGAAGGCTTTACCGCCTGCACCGTGTACGACGGAAAAAGCGCAGTTGAAAAATTCCGCGAAATCAACCCGTGCATTGTTCTGCTCGATATTATGCTGCCACTGAAGGATGGCTGGCAGGTTTGCCGCGAAATACGAGCCGAATCTAATGTTCCGATAATCATGCTCACCGCGAAAGGCGAGGTTTTTGACAAGGTTTTGGGACTGGAGCTTGGCGCGGATGACTATATTGTTAAGCCGTTTGAGCCAAAGGAGCTTATCGCGCGCATAAAGGCAATATTGCGCCGTGTGGAAAACAGCGCGTCCGCCACAAACCGCCACGAGCTTAAGTTTGACGGACTTACAATAAATCAGGAAACATATGAGGTCTACCTCGGCGATACGCGTCTTGAAATGCCGCCTAAGGAGTTTGAACTGCTGTATTTTCTTGCCAGCAACCCAAACAAGGTATTTACACGCGACCAGCTTTTGGACGAGATATGGGGCTATGAGTTTTACGGAGACTCCCGCACCGTTGATGTACATATAAAGCGCATCCGCGAAAAAATCGAGGGTACGTCAAAAAGCGAAAACCCGCCGTGGCAGCTTAAAACGGTTTGGGGCGTCGGCTATAAATTTGAAGTTCACAACGGGAGCCGCGGATAAAATCCGTTTTTAACCGCGGCAAGGTGTGGCATCGCACCTCTGCCGCAGTGTATAATTTAATTTTCGGAGCAGAAAACTATGAGAAGAAGTATTTTTTCAAGAATTTTTTCACTGAATATAGTTGTACTTTTGGTAAGCATTTTTTCGTTTGCCGCGCTTGAATATACCCTGCTTTCGCAGTATATCTACCGTGAGCGCATCGACATTCTGAAGGATAACGCAAAAGCTATAGCTGGCTTTATCGACAGCAACACTTCGCTTGAACAGCTTGAAAACTTTCTTTACGGCTTTTCGCGCAGCACGAAAAAGAATATCCTTATCATAGATTCAAACTGCAAAGTTATCATGGCGTCCGCCGACAGTGAAATCTATAACCGCACAACCGGATATATCGATAAAAAATACTGCCGCGACGTCCTCAGCAACAAAGAAACAACTCTTCGCGGCACTCTCGGCGGCGTCTACTCCTCCTATATGTTCACACTCCAGATTCCGATAGTCAGCGGACGTATGAATTCGGTTATCGGCGCGATTTTTATAAGCACCGCCGTTCCCGAAACTCTGCGTATGCAGGCGCAGATTATTCACATTATGAGCGTGTCGATTCCGCTTGTTATCCTCGTTGCCTTCGTTTTCTCGTACTTTACGGCAAGAAAGCTGTCGCGGCCGATTAAAAATATAGGTAAAGCGGCAAACGACTTTGCTCACGGCGATTTTACCAGCCGTGTTAAAACAAGCGGAAAGGGTTATAATATAACCGAGATACAGGAGCTTGCCCAAACCTTCAACGATATGGCGTTCTCTTTGGAGCAGTCGGACACCATCCGAAACAATTTTATTTCAAATGTCTCTCATGAGCTGCGAACGCCCATGACAACAATTTCCGGATTCATCGATGGAATACTTGACGATACCATACCGCCGGAAAAACAAAAGGACTACCTTTGTATCGTAAAAGACGAGGTATCGCGACTTTCAAACCTTGTTAATTCCTTCCTTGATGTTGCAAGGCTGAAAAACGGTACTCTCTCGCTCGAAATGACCGTTTTTGACATCAACGAGGTTATCCGCCGTATACTTATAAATTTTGAAAACCGTATCGCGTCAAAAAACATAAACGTAAACATTGAATTTGAAACAGAGGTCTGTCTTGTCAAGGCGGACAACGACTCGATAAAACGCGTGCTTACCAACCTTCTTGACAACGCTATAAAATTTACGGACGAAAACGGAGAAATCTCCATTAAGGTATACACGCATCAGCAGGAGGTCTTTGTGTCAATTCGTAACACCGGCTGCGGAATTGCGGAAAGTGAGCTGAAATTCATCTTTGACCGTTTTTACAAGGTTGACCGCTCCCGCGCAATCAACCGCGAGGGGACGGGAATCGGTCTTTATATTGTCAGGGACATTCTCAATCAACACGGCAAAGACATCAAGGTCACGAGCCGCGAGGGCGAGTTTGCCGAATTTACATTCAGTCTTGACAAGGGCAAAACCGAACGTCAATAATTTTATTTATTGTTACACATTATTCATAAAATCGTAATAAATGGGTGTTATATTATATCCATAAGAAGCGAACAGACAGTATCTGTTCACCGATAAATTTAAAAACAATTTCATTTAATAGAAAGGATGTTTTTTATGAACGAATTTGAAAAAAACGAAAACGGTTTTGAATTTTCGGGCGAGAATAACACCCGGAACGAAGAAACAAACAACGGCTTTAACACAGCCGAAAACGCAGACGGATTTTACGCAGCCGAAACATACACAGACTTCAATGCGGCAGCACAAACGGAAAACGCCGATACTCCCGCAGCTCCTGCGGATTCAAATGTAATCGATGCGGAAATTGTTTCGGAGCATACAGCCTCCGGCGAGACGGTAACGGGTAAAACGGTTCCGTTTAAGGAAAGTATTAAAAAGAAAGGCTACAAGAGATACATCGCTGTTGCTGTTGCGGCGGCAATCGTCAACCTTTCGGCTCTGGGCGGAATCTTTGCTCTCGGCTACGGTATGGGCAGAGGTCACATAGGCTCCGGCAACAAGGAAAAGGTTGTCGCTTCGCTCAAGGAATCCGAATCGGGTACATCGGGCGCAAAGCAAACCGTAACGCATGGTGACGAGCTGACAACAGTTGAAATTTCAAAGAAGGTCGGCCCCGCGGTTGTCGGCATAATAAGCACAATCCCGGGAACAATGAGCATTTTCGGCACAACCGCTGATTCTCAAGGCTCGGGTTCGGGTATTATAATCAGCGACGATGGCTACATCATCACCAACAACCATGTAATTGACAGTGCGTCCTCTGTAAAGGTTACGCTTAACACAGGTACGGAATATGATGCAAAGGTAATCGGTCACGATTCAAAAACCGACCTTGCCGTAATCAAAATACAGCCGACAGAAACTCTCACTGTTGCCGAGCTTGGCGATTCCTCGAAGGTTGAGGTCGGCGAGCGCGCGGTAGCCATAGGCAACCCCCTCGGAATGGAGTTCTTCGGCAGCACTACACAGGGTATAATCAGTGCGATAAACAGAACTATTACTGTTGAAAACAGAACGATGAATGTTATCCAGACGGATGCCGCAATCAACGAAGGTAACTCGGGCGGCGCGCTTGTAAACGCATACGGACAGGTTATAGGTATCAACGCGGTAAAGATTGCATCCTCCTCCGTCGAAGGTATGGGCTTTGCAATCCCGATTTCACAGGCTAAGCCTGTAATAGAGGACCTTATCACCTACGGATACGTTAAGGGCAGACCGGTAATCGGTATTTCCAGCCGTGACGTTACCGAGTATATGTCAAAGCGTCAGGGTTGGCCTGTAGGCGTTCAGGTTATGTCGGTACAGACAGGAAGCGGAGCTGAAATCGCAGGACTTCAGCAGGGCGATATTATCACAAAGGCTGACGGCAAGGCTGTCACAACGGTTGATGAGCTTAACAAGATAAAGGATTCTCACAAGCCGGGCGAAAATCTCCAGCTTGAGGTTTACAAGTACGAAACGGGTCTTAACGCAAGCGTAACTGTTAAGCTCGCAGAGGAACGCCCCGAAAAATAATCAAAAATAAATCCTACTCCCTAATACAAAAAACGGCGAGAGTCAACCCCAAATTTTGTGTAAAGTCTTTACGAGACCTCCAAAATGGTATATAATAAAAATATCATTTTGGAGGTTTTTAATTATGCCAAAGTACAAATTAAGTCCCTAGAACCTGGCGCTGGAGCAAGAACGCAAGGAGAAATTTGCGCAGTATCATGAAAGGACTGGATGTAAAAATTTTTGATGACCTGAAAGATGTATTCAAAATGATGGTCGGAGAAATACTTACTGTTGAAATGCGCGACAATATGAAAAAAGAATTATGCATAGATACGGTGTATCAGT
>URZD01000181.1 GCA_900552305.1 uncultured Eubacteriales bacterium | reverse complement strand
CAGCCGCTATATGCCGGCCGGCTCGGTTCTCGATTTGTTTGCGGGGAGCGGCGCGCTCGGTATCGAGGCGCTAAGCCGCGCTTGCAGCCGTGCGGTGTTTGTGGAGAACAATCCCGTGGCTCTGGGCATAATAAAACGCAATACCGAGGCGGCGCGGGTAGCAGAGCGCTCCGAGATTGTCCGCGGCGACGCGGCGGCATACCTTGCGGGCGGCTTTGAACGGTTTGATATAATATTCCTTGACCCGCCGTACAGTACCGGACTTTTGAGCCGTGCTCTGGCGGATATACATAAGTACAGACGGCTTTCGGACGGCGGCATAATTGTTGCGGAAACCGACTTCGGCGGCGAGGAGCCGAATGACGAAAATTTTGAAACGGTTAAAAAAGCAAAATACGGCAAAACGCTTGTTTTTGTATTGAAAGCAAAAGCGGCTTTGTCATAAAGTATATATAAAAAACCGGCACCGATATGCAAAAGCATATTCTTGCTCGGTCTGAAAAAGGCTCGGTTTTCGGAGCGGCGCTCCGCGGTCGGGTTTTGTGGGAAAGGGTACTTGATATGTGTACTACTGCTGTTTATCCGGGGAGCTTTGACCCGTGTACAAACGGTCATCTGGACGTTATCCGCCGTGCGGCACGTCTTTTTGACAATGTGGTTGTCGCCGTTCTTATCAATGACGCAAAGAATCCTCTTTTCACCATTGAAGAACGCGTTGATATGATAAAAAAGGTTACAAAGCAGTTCCCGAACGTCACGGTAAGGTCGTTTTCGGGATTGCTTGCGGATTTTATGAAGGAGAATAACTATTCTCTTATAATAAAAGGACTTCGCGCCGTGTCGGATTTTGAGTACGAGTTCCAGATGGCGCTTACAAACCGCGCACTTTCAAACGAGGCGGAAACGATATTCCTTCCGTGCAGTACGGAGTTTATGTTTCTCAGCTCAAGCGTGGTTAAGGACATTGCAAAATATGACGGCTGCCTTGAAGGTCTTGTGCCGGACGAAATAATAGGCGCGATAAAAAGCCGTTTCGGACATAATTAAAACCGCACATAAGCATAACGGCGCAGCTTAGCGCAGTCAGCGCGGAAGGGTCTGCGCGCCTGAAGGCGGCGCAGCCGTAAACTGATAAAAATGCCATAGGTCGGCTCGCGGCAACGCTTTCGGCCCATTATCGGATAATTAAGCTTTGCATAGGAGGATTTAAGCATGGAAACAGATGCTTTGGAATTGATTAACGAACTGGAGGACTTAATCGACAAGGGCGTTCCAGTACCCTTTACCGGTCGCTGTCTGCTCGATAAGGACGAGCTTCTTGAGCTGATACAGGAAATCAAGCTCAAGCTGCCGACCGACCTTGAACAGGCGAAGTGGATTAAGGCGGAGCGCGAGAATATCATAAACGATGCCAAAAAAGAGGCGGAGGAAATTATCAAAACCGCCAACGACAAGCTGATTGCGCTGATTGACGAAAACGAGATTACCAAACAGGCGGCAGAAAAAGCGAACTCCATTGTGGAGCGCGCGAACGCGGACGCAAAAACAACAAAGAACGAGTCATATCAGTATGCGGACAGACTTCTTGAAAATGTGGAAACCGTTGCGCACCGCGCAATCTACGAGCTTGAGCAGTGTGTAAAGCTCGTTCGGGAAAACCGCGACCAGCTTAAATAAGCAGGGCAAAACCGAGCCTTTTAATACGAATTTAGGTCGTATTAAAATATTGCTGTGTCGAAATATCAGACAAAGGTTTTTTGAGTCACGATTTCGGCGGGCAGCTGTGACATGGAAAAAGAATTAACAAAATAAATTATAAGCAAAGTAGGAATCAATGCGTTAAGTGAGGGACGGACGGGAAGTTGCCGTCCTTACGAAAAGCCGCCGTGCTGCGGCTTGCGGTGTTGGTTCCGCATTCCGTTGCTGCAATAATGACCCACAAAAAGAGCCTTTTTGCAGCTTGCTTGCAGAAAGGATTTTTTTATGAAAAAAACATTTGACACACTCAAAATTTCCGGCAGAGATTTATGCAGAGTAGCTCTGCTCACCGCGCTGACAGGGATTTTTGCCATGCTGTTCACGTTCCGAATCGGCAACACGCTGAAAATTCCGTTCAAGTTTATTCCCGTTTTTGTCACGGCGATATTATATGGACCGTTTTGGGCGGGTTTTGCCGCTGTGTTCGGAGATATTTTAAACGCGCTGCTCATGCCGGTAGGCGCGTTTATGCCGCAGATTACCGCTGTGGAATTTGTCGGCGGCTTTATCTACGGACTGTTTTTGTATAAGATTTTTCCTTCCGGCAAAAATATAGCGCCGCGCGTTTTATGCTGCCTGGCTCTTCAGCTTTTGCTCGATTTGTTTGTGACGTCCGCGCTGCTTTCCTCGGCGGGATATTTCCCGGGTTATGGCGTTGCGGTTGCCGCGCGCTTTCCATGCGGCATTTTAAAGGCGGTTATACAGGGACTGTTTATCTTCCCTGCAAAATATTACTTGCAGCCGATTTTTAAAATTACGGATAAAAAATGATTTTTGCCTGAAAGGGGAATACAAATGTCAGAAAACGAAAACACGGGTTTCACAGCCTTTGCGAACAGCTTTCAGGCAATCGCAAGGCTAAGGCTGGAGGGGATTCGCTGCCTTATGAAGCACCTTGGCAACCCGCAGAACGATTTGAAATTCATTCATGTTGCCGGAACAAACGGCAAAGGCTCGGTATGCAGCTTTTTGCAGTGCATTCTTACCGATGCGGGTTACAGAGTAGGCAAATATATATCGCCGAATCTGATTCGGGTAGCCGAGCGCATAACGGTTGACGGCACGGAGATTGACGAAGGCAGCCTTGCACGGATTATGGAAACGGTTGAGGTCGGAACGAAAGCCGCAACAGCCGAGCTTGGCAGCTCGTCCACGCAGTTTGAGATATGGACGGCAGCCGCGTTTCTGTATTTTAAAGAGCAAAAATGCGATATTGTAGTTCTTGAAACGGGACTCGGCGGCGCGAGGGATGCAACGAATGTTATTCCGCCGCCGCTTGCCTCGGTTATAACCAAAATCGCCCTTGACCACACGGCATACCTCGGCAATACGGTTGCCGAGATTGCGGAGCAGAAAGCGGGAATTATCAAGGAAAGCGAACGCGGCGGCATTACTGTTTCCGCGCCTCAGTCGAATGACGCGGCAAGAGTTTTGGAAAAAGTTTGCCGCGAAAAAAATAACCGTCTTATATTTGCTGCTCAGCCGAAAATCCATGCGTTCTCCGACTTTCACGAGGTTTTCGACTATGGCGAAATGAGGGACATTACCTGCGGCATAACCGGGAGGTATCAGCCGGACAATGCCGCGGTGGCAATCGAAACCGCGCTTGCCCTCGGCATTGAGGAAAAGTATATTCGCAGCGGAATCGGGCGCGCGAAAAATCCCGCGCGTTTTGAAATTATACGCAGGGAGCCGACCGTGATATATGACGGTGCGCACAACCGCAACGGAATGCAGGCTCTTATAAAAAGTCTGCGCCGATACTTTCCCGATTTCGGCGGCGCGGAGTTTGTTGTCGCATTCATGGCGGACAAGGATATTGACGGCGTATTCTCGGAATTGAAGGAGTCGAGACTTACCGAAAATTCGCATTTTCACGCGGTACGCGTCAAGGATAATCCGCGCGCGGCAACCGCGGAGGAAATTTGCCGCATTGCGTCCGCACACGGAATTTCATGCACGGCGCATAAAAGCATAGCCGACGCGTATCGGTGCGCGCTTGCCGCGGATCGGCTCACGGTTATATGCGGCTCGCTGTATCTGTATAAGGACTTCGCGGAGGAATGCTTATAAACTCGGTTAAGATAATGCACAAAGCCACTGAAACAGCTGCGTTCGTTGAATCGCCCCCAAAAGTCAGACCAAAAATCTAACAAGCATGGGGTCGGTTTACAAGCTGTTTCAGTGGCTTTTAACGGTTATATAAAATTTCATAAAAATAACTAATATAAAATCGAATCCCTGTCGGGGTAGATATAGCTTATCGGCAGCTGATTCTTTGCGATTTTGTAAAATCCCGCTCTTTCGTAAAACCTATGCGACACGCGGGCAACGGAAGGGGGCGGAATGATATGCCGAATGTCCGCACCCTTTGCGTAGGTCAGCAGCGTATTGTACAGTGCAAGACCGACCCCCTGCGAACAGAACTTCTTTTGTAC
>URZD01000180.1 GCA_900552305.1 uncultured Eubacteriales bacterium | reverse complement strand
CGCGTCCGAAGAAGGTCGAGGACACAACCGAAACCGCGTCGCCGAAGTAGCCGCCGAACATCACGCCCCAGAACGTGGTCGAAACGCCGCAGTACAGGAACATTTTAAGCGACTTTTTCATTCCGCTCTCCATTTTGGGGAATTTCAAAAGCGCAATCCCGCACACAAGCACCATAATCAGTCCGTATGCCGCGTCCGAAAGCATAAGTCCGAACAGGAAATAATAAAACAGCGCCATTACCGAGGTCGGGTCGACCTCGCCCTTTCCCGGAAGGCTGAAGGTTTCCAAAACGCCCTCCAGAGGTGCGGCAAAGCCGTTGTTTTCGAGGATTACCGGGGTGTCATCGTCCTCCGACTTCTCCCATTCAAACGCCGCCTTATATTTATCGGTAATTTCCTTTTCCACTCTTGCCGCGTCCTTCTCGGGCATATACCCTTCAAGCATAAACGTCTTTCTGCTCTGTCCGAGCCTTGCTATAACCTTGTACTTGTCGGCTCTCATACCGAAATAGTCGGCAATAACCTTAATATCCGTACGCTTTGCGGCATAGCCTTTTATCGTTTCGCGGCATTTTTCCGTCTGCTCCTCTGTTCTGCGCACGGAGCCTTCAATCTCCGCAATCCGCTTTGAGGGCGGCACATCGCAACTTACCTGCGGTGCGGCAAAGCCCATATGACGGAGCAGCTCCTCCGTTTCCGCCGCGTTCACCCTTGCGCAGAGCACAAGCGCGCACACCTGCGTTTCGCGCTCGGAAACAACCTCTATATGCACGCAGCCGCGCAGCCTTGGCTTTTCGTGTTCGTCGCACAGTCTGTCAAATTCCTCCGCAAGGCTTTCCGCCGTTCTCACCTCCGGAAACGTCCCGATAAACGCCGCCGCCTTTTTTGTCCCCTTATAATTTAAAGGTACCTGCAAATCCTTCCACGGCAGCAGCGCCGCCTTAGTCGTTTCAAGCTTTATCCGTTCGTTTTTTAAATCGGATATTTCTTTCTCGGATTTCAGAATTCCCGAAACGTACCCCATAATCTCGTCGCGGCGCAGAATGTACTCGCCGTATTCCCTGTCGGAAACCTGCGCCTTGCCTTCAAGAAACGCAAACGGCGATTTCTTTTCGGGACTGTACGCGCCGATTACCGCAAGCGCCTTTTCCGCGTCCGCTCTCGCCTTGTTGAATCGTGCAACCGACGACGCAGTGTCCTGTTTTTCAAGCAGGACCTTCTCGCCGTCAACGTCGCTCACGTCAACCACGCCCATGCGCTGCAGCGCTTCAAGTATTTTCTTACGCTCGCTGCGCATACCGTAAATACTAACCTTTGCCATTGGCATTACTGCCATCTTAAAGTCACCTCACTCAATCCATGAACACAGTACGTGCGCCGTGCCGCGTCCGCAAAACCGCAAACACGCAAATCCGTAAAGCCGCAAATCCGCAAAGCCGCAAACGCGCCCGTACCCCGCCGTTATTAACCCGAAATAAGTTTTTCGCGTATTTTGTCCGCCGCGACCGCCATATGTGCCTGCGCCGTTTTTTCAAGGCTGTCAAGCGCCGCGGCAATCCGCTCCGCATTCTTTTTGCTGTTTTCCTTCGCCTTCACGATCGCTGCCGCAACCGTGCTGTCCACAAGTTCTGCGCCTTCCTTTCGCGTCTTTTCCAAAAGCTCGGCTGCATCCGACTTCGCCTTCTCCGCGATAGCCTGCGCGTCGGCTTTTGCCTTTTTTTCACTTTCCGCCGCGGCAGTTTCCGCACCCTTTATTCTTTCAATCGCGTCCGTTGTCATAACAACTCACATCCTTATAAAGTATAGCTTACATTTTATACTGCCAAAAAATACCGCAAATTTTTTTCTTAACGAAATCTTAACACGATTTTCAAAAAAAGTCAATTACATAATTGAATTTTCGGTACATACAGACATATTTTTTGAAAAATAACCCTGTTTAGTTATTATTTCTACAACTTGTTTTTTTTATTCCGCTGTGATATAATTACATAAAGTAAAAATTTGCCCGTTTGTATTATTATAAAGGGCGGGCTTAAATTTTGCAATAGACAAATCTTTCTTTATGTATAAATTCAAGGAGGAAAAACGGCATGGATACTGTAAAAATACTGCACAGCGCAGATTTTCATATCGGCTCGCCGAGGTCGCACATCAGCGGCGGCGATACGCTCGGCACGTTCATGCGCGTCTGTGAGTTGTGTCGGAGCGAATGTGCCGACCTGTTTCTGATTGCGGGCGACCTGTTTGACACTCCGTATCCCGACAGCGCCGTCACGCGCGAGGTATTTGACGTAATCGCGTCACTGCCCGCCGAAGTCGTTGCCGTATCGGGAAATCACGATTTTGCCTGCGGCGGCTCGGTATGGAAAAGCGCGGCGCTGCCGCGGAATTTACACCTGTTTGACGGCGAAATTTCCCATATCGAACTCCCTGAGATTAACGTCCGCGTCTTTGGCGCGGGTTTTGATTCGCGCTATCGAGAGGCTTCGTTCCTTGACGGCTTTTTCGCACCGCACGGCAGTGGAATCGGCATAGGCGTACTGCACGCCGATATTTCCTCCGCCCAAAGCCGTTATGCGCCGATTACCGCGGAGCAGATTGCCGCCTGCGGTCTTGATTACCTTGCACTCGGTCACATACACAAACGCAGCCGTGTTGAACGCATAGGCAAAACCTTCTGTTCGTACAGCGGTGCGCCGCTCGGCAGAGGCTTTGACGAAACGGGCTCGCACGGCGTATATATCGGCAGCGGAGGCGCGGGGGGGGGGGGCGGCAGGCTTGTGCGACGTCGCTTACCGCGAAATTCCGAACCGTATGTATCTTTCGCTGAAAATCGACGTCGGCGGCGCAAAAAGCTCATATGCGGCGGCGGATATTATCCTTTCCGCAATCCGCGAAAAATACGGCGAGGACTTTGCCGAGCATTTATATAACATCACTCTTTGCGGCTGTGCCGCGGAGGGTGCGCACATAAGCGCGGGCGCCGTCCGCGCGGCTCTTTCCGACAGGGTTAGCTACTGCGCGGTCACAAACCGCACAAGCCTTTCAGAAAGCGAAATCGCGGCAATCTCGCACGAATCGTCCCTCCGCGGAATATTTGTGTCAAAAATGCTTGAAAAAATACAAGGCTCCGCCGCGGATAAGCGCGAGGAGCTTTACTCCGCGCTGCGGCTCGGTCTTGACTCCTTTGAAACGGAGGTCATGCCCGATGCTTATTAAACGTCTTGAGCTTCGCAGCTTCGGCAAATTCAAAAACAAAACGGTTGCCCTGTCGGACGGCTTTAATCTGATATACGGGGACAACGGGGCGGGAAAAACCACAATTATGGACTTTATTCGGCTGATGTTTTACGGTCGCTGCGGCAGTGACCGCAGCCGCGACATATCAAAAAGTCCGCGCAAAAAATATATGCCGTGGGACGGCTCGCCTATGTCGGGCGCGGTGGAATTTGAATATGCGGGTCACACATACCTGCTTTCCCGCACCTTCGGAAAAACTCCGTCCGCAGACAGCGTGACGCTGTTTGACGTTACCCGCGGCGAAAACCTCCCGATTGACGATGTAAATTTCAAAGACAGCATAGGCGCGCGCTTTTTCGGCATGGAGCTTGACGAGTTTGAGCGGACGGTGTTCATCAGCGACCGAATCGGCTCCGACTCCGTCTACAGCGGCAGCGCGCTTGCCATGAAAATCTCAAATTTGAGTATTTCGGGCGATGAGAGCATTTCCGAAAAAGCCGTTTCCGACCGTCTTTCCGCCGCAAAGGAGACTCTTGTTTCCAAAAGCGGAAAAAAGGGTCTTTTGGTTGACAGCCGCGCGGAGCTTGACCGACTGCGCGGCGAATACGCGCGGGAATCCGATTTGCTTGACCGACAGCTTGAACTTGCGGAGAGCATAGAGCGCACCCGCGCAGAGCTTGCGGCATTGGAAAGCGCCGCGGCTGCCGCGGGCGCGGCGGACAGGCTTGCGGCAAGCCGCCGCGAGCTTAAAACCTACATTTATATAGAAGATAAATACCTCGCGCTTGACAAAGCGCTGACCGCGCTGCGCTCGTCAGTCCGAGGTTTCGGAGACACGGGCGGCGCAGACGGTGCAAACGGTAAAAACTGTGCGGATAGCGGCGCTTTTTCGGAGGTTTCGGCGTCAAAAGCCGCGCTCTCGGCTTTTGAGCCGCGGCTTGCCGAGTGTCGGCTGCTTAAAGCG
>URZD01000179.1 GCA_900552305.1 uncultured Eubacteriales bacterium | reverse complement strand
CCGCCGCTCAGGCGGTAGCAACGCTTTATATCAAGCAGTCCAGGCTGCTCGCCGAGCGACAGACCAAGCTTGTTTTCATCATTTTGAATACTAAGAATAAGCGATATAATTTCGTTATCGTATTTTTCGGTGTATGGCTATATTTGCATTACAATCCGCTTATTAAAGATTGCCGGGCCGCATAACATTCCCGCGCGGCTGCCGGCACACGGGCAGAGGCTCCGTATTTTAAGGATATATTATACCGCACTGCAGGCAAAAAAGCAATAGCCTTTGAAATCTGTTGATTTTATATGGTAAAAGAGGTTTTGCCCTTCTGTGCGGGAGCAAAAAATTCAAGACTTAATTTTGTATAAAAATTTCTTTTGAGGTAAATACTTTCCATATACAAATTATTTTTGAAGGGGCGGTATTTTCCTATGACAGACAAAAAATCCAGACGCGTGGTTATAATAAATAACATAAAATCGGATACGATAGACCAGGCAATTTTTATACTTAAATCGGACAAGAATCAGGCGGTCACGCCGCGCGTTGAGAACTCTGTGGCATACGAGGCGCAGAATATAATCAACAACTATATCCGCCGTGTGGAGGGGTTTAAGGAAGGCTCGGTATATCCGCCATCGCCAAAGACGTTACAAGGCGGTGGAAAGCGCGGCGCACGGTTTCGCCGTGCTGCAATGATTGCCGCGTTTTCCGCATCCGCCGTGCTGTTTCTGTCAATGATTTTTTACAGCTACTTTAATATGTGAAGGATTGAAAAGCCGTGATATTTCAGCTGAGCCTGCGGGACAAAACGCTTTTTGCGCACCGCACGGCGGGCGCGGGAACAAAAAAAGGAAGTAACGATAGCAATAATGATGTGTTTTAAATGCCCGCGCCAAAGCCGCAAACCGATATTTTTAAAAATTTTTTAAAACCTCTTGACAAACTACTACATGATGTAGTAATATAAAGCTACTACAGAATGTAGTAACAAAGGAGGGACGCAAATGACAGAGATAAAACAGCTTTCGGAGGCGGAGGCGGAAATAATGGATGTGATATGGAATACTGAAAAGGGAGTTACGGTGAATACGGTTTTTGACGCCCTCGGCGAGGACGGGTGGAAGTACACCACGGTGGCAACATTTCTGACTCGGCTGGAGAAGAAGGGGTATCTTAAATGCGGAAAGAAGGACGGCAAGAATTTTTACGAGCCGCGTATGAGCCGCAGCGACTACCGAAGTATGCAGACCGACGAGTTTGTCAACGAGATATACGGCGGCGAGGCGGACGGACTTATCGCGTGCCTTTGCAAAAATCGGATTTCGGACGAGGACTACGCGGAGCTTATGGAGATTTTGGGCAAATACGAGAATCGGGAGGAATAGGGCAATGCTGAAATTTCTGTTAGTCAAGATATTGTTTATGAGCATATCGGCAAGCCTTTGCGGAGCGGTTGTCCTCGGCGCGGCAAGAGCGGGCGGCAGATTATTTTCAAAGCGCGCGATTTACGCGCTTTGGACGGCGGTAATTGCGCTTTCGCTTGTTCCGATAAGCCTTTCTGATTTTAATGCGATAAGGAACGGCGGCGCGGTGGGAAACCTTTCGGAATACCGCACGGCGGGGAATTTCGGGTTGAGCGCGTTGAAAAATATCGGAACGAATACGGCGAAAAATACCGCGGCGGAGAATGTCGCGGAAAAGAGCGGCACAAAGACCGATTCGGACGGTAAAATCATCGGCAAAAGCGGCAATAAAAATAACAGTGAAAACACAAAAAAGACAACGGCTTACGGCTCCGAAACCGCGGCAAGCGGTGCAGCAAAGGCACGAAGCGTGAAGGGCGCAGACAACGGTAACACGGCGGAGAATACCGCGGCAGGAGCGGACAACAATACCGCGGCGAATACCGCCCTGTCGGAGGCGGGTGCAGCCAACAGCAAAACGACGGCAAATACAGGAAAACGGTACATAGATTTGATTTTAAACATAATTTCGGTAATGTATCTGTTGACGGTTGCGGCGCTCGGCGGCGTTTGGATTTTTCGCAGGGTAAAATTCAACGCGGTTTTTCGCCGCTGCTGCAAGCGTGCGGACGAAAGCCGTCTTGAAGGCGTAAAGCTGCGTGTCGGAGTCCGCAGTAATGCGGCGCTTTATACGGTTGCAGCAAGCTGCTCGCCGTTTGTGTTCGGAGTGATTCGCCCAAAGATAGTGATTCCGGAGAGCGGCGCGGATGACGGCGCACTCATGCACGAGCTTGTGCATATAAAACACAGGGATACGTTTCGGCTGGCGCTTATAAACATTGCAAAAGCAATTCACTTTTTCAATCCGCTTATGTATATTTTCGCGAAGGAGACAAAGCGGTACATGGAGCTTGCGTGTGACGAGGAGGTTTCGTCACTGCTGAGCGGCGCGGAACGGGCGCGCTACAGCGCGGAGATAGTGCGCAGTGCGGCGGGATTCGCCCACGGCGGAGTGTGTCTTTCGGAAAATGCGGAAAATATTAAAGAAAGGATAGATTCGGTTATGAACGGAAAAATTTACAAAAGGTCGGTAAGGATAGTCGGAGCAATCGCCGCCGCGGCGCTTATAGCGGTACAGACCGCGTTTGCGGCGGGCGTCAACTCGGGCGCGCCGGTGCGCTCATACGCGGTGAACGGCTCGCGGAGGATTTACAGCATAATTTATACTGAGGGCGAAACCACACACTACGCGGTGAAGGCAGCCGACACAAAGGGGAGCGCGTCACTTGTGAATACTGCCGTTTTTAAAGGATTTTCGGCGGATTTGTATACCGCATTTTCGCGCAAACTGAACAGCGGTGACAAAGAGGGCGCGGCTCCGTCCGCAGTCCATGTGGAAATGACCAAATTTATAAAAGAGTATTACGGCGGCAGAGCATGGCAGGGACTTTTTACGGTTACAATCAACGGCGAGGTGTTCACGGAAAACGCAAAAGGTTATCTCAGCGAGGTGCCGGGCGGCGGCGCGCGGGGATTTGCGCGGCTGTGGATAGACGATAGGGAAAACGGCAAAACCTTTGAGATTGAGCATATCGATTTTTATCTCGGCTCGGAGAGCGTAATAGACGCGGAGTATGAGGAAAACGCGGCGGAGAGCTTTGACGCGGACTTTGAACGCACTGTGTCGAGTAAAAACAGCCTGACATGGAACGGCAAAAAATACAGCTATGACAGTCCGGTGAATATTACAATCCGCACAAACAGCAAGGAAGGACTTCTTGACATAAATGAGCTGACGCTGCCGCAGGAGAGCGGAAACTACATATCCTCAGTACCGGGCGAAAAATATACCTTCAGCGGTGACAGTGTAAGCGGAAAATTTTTCCTAAGACGTTACGGCGCGATGATTCTTGACGAATTTGACGCAACGCTCAGCGGGTTTAAGTCGGGTAAAATGACGTTTACAAGCGCGGACAAAAAGATAAACTGGAAAATGAAGGTTAAAAACGCCGAAAAAGGGATTTTGGTGACAGGGGGGTATGACCCGGACGGTCAGGACGAGGTGTCCGTTTTCATGAAAACAAGCACACAGTATCCGTACAAGCGGATACGGCTGTCGGATTTGCCTTTTACGCTTACAAT
Organism: uncultured Eubacteriales bacterium; assembly: GCA_900552305.1. Lineage (GTDB taxonomy): Bacteria > Bacillota > Clostridia > Monoglobales > Monoglobaceae > UMGS1494. The sequence goes on along the minus strand of URZD01000179.1, from coordinate 612 downwards.
GAACGAGGAAAAAACGGGACTTATACTGAAAATCAAGGACGGTTTTGACCCGGAGGGGTGGTACTATTCCTATTCGTCATACATAGGCGATGACACGGATGTGTACACAAAATATCACTCCAAGTACGGAAAGCGCGAGACGTTCCTGCCGTTTGCAAAGTCCTATGGCACGCACAACCTACAGTTTACCTACTACAGCACAAATCCGTATTATAAGAATTGGTTTTATGACATCTGCTTCAGAGTAGAGGACGGCGAGGCTTTGTACCACGGCTGCACAGAGTATCTGACCGAAAACAAAAACTATTCGGGCGAAAGAGCGAAGTATTTTATGGAGTATCTGCACGGTCCGGATTTTCCCGATGAGGAGATAAAGTATTATTAAAATTGATGGAAAAATTCTGACAGCAAATGCGCGGTTTAGCTGTCGGGTAAGACTTGTTGTGAGGCAGATGTTTAAAAAATTAAAGTTTTTAAACACGGTAAGCCGCGAAAACACCTGTGGTAAAAACAAAGACCGAACGCCGCGGCGTTCGGTCTTTAAATATGCCCCGCCGAAAAACGGCGGGGGGTTTTCTGCATTATTATACGCTGTGACAGCTCACATATTTT
>URZD01000178.1 GCA_900552305.1 uncultured Eubacteriales bacterium | reverse complement strand
CGGGCTTGTGTCGGTTTTCACCTCGGTTTCCGACATTACGCTGTCGGCAAACGCCGTGACAGACGCGGAAACAAGCATTACAAATACCATTACAACCGCTGCAAACCTTTTCAAAATAAAACACCCTTCCCTCAAATCAGCTTTTGTTAAATATGCAGAAGTTAAACACTCGGAGCCAAATCCGATATGCACAACTCCAATATGTATAATATTATCACAATATATTCCATTTTTCAATAGTTTTTTTAAAAATTATACATTACAGGATAAAACGTGCTTTTATTCCGCCGTCCTGCCTTTAAAAAAGCGTCTTTACAGCTTTTACGGTTCCCAAAGTCGGATTTCTTTTTCTACATTATATATTGATTTTTTTCGCCGTATATGATATACTTCTTTTCGGAGGTAGATGCAAATGACGTCAAGGTTGAATTTGCAGACTCTGTATATTCCCAAACGACTTGCAGACAGTCTCGAAAACATAAAAAAATACCCGCTGACCGTGCTTGAAGCGCCCTCCGGATTCGGCAAAACAACCGCCCTTTCCGAGTTCTTCTCGCACGGCTGCTTTAAGGATAAATACATATTAAAACGCACATTTTTCACCGCCGACACTGATGAATACTGGCGGCGGTTCTGCGACGCGCTGTCCGATGCCGACCGAATCTGCGCCGACGCGCTGCGCGCTCTCGGTACGCCGTGTGACGAGAATATGTCCGACATACGCGAAATCCTGTCGGAGTCGGAGTGCGCCCGCGAAACATACATCGTGCTTGACAACCTGTCAGGCTCGGCGGAGGGCATCAACGCCTTTCTTACCGCACTGTCGTGTAACCGTGCGGAGGGACTGCACATTGTCGCGTCCGTTCAGTCGGTAAACGCGCAAAACAGCTTTCGGTTTTTAGGCGGCGGCTCGGCATACTGCATAGACGCGGAGGACTTTACCTTTTCCGCCGCGGACTGCCGCGAATATTTTGAATCCGCAGGAATCGTACTGACCGCCGCCGAGCTTTCCGAGCTGACCGACATAACCGGCGGCTGGATATTCGCCGTCTATCTGCAAATGGTTTTTTATGCCAAAAATAAACGCTTTGAAAAAGGAATTTTAAGCGCCCTTATCGAAAAAGCCTTCTTTGACAGACTAAGCGATGAGGAACGCAACTTCTACATATCGCTTTCGCCGCTTAAAAGTTTTACGCTCAGCCGCGCGGCTGCGGTGAGCGGCACGGGCGCAGACTTTGCCCGCGCCATGCTCCGCGGCGGCGTGTTTATACACTATGACAGCAAAAGCCGCGAATACTATTTTCACAACCTGCTTTACGACTACCTAAGCGGCATTTTTGCCCGCCTTGACTGCGAGGAGAAAAAACGGCTTTTAATCAAAGCCGCCGAGTGCGAGGAGCGCTGCGGCAGCAAGATAAATGCGTTCAGCCTGTACTACAGAGCGGGCGCGTACGAGCGGATTTTTGAAATGCCGCTCACAAGCTATGACCTATCCGATATAGGCGATGAAAACACGCGCGGCATGATATTTGACATACTCGACAAAACCCCGCGCGTTTTCAAGCTCCGTCATCTTGAAAACATGGTTCCGCTCGCGTTTATCCTGTTTTTCCTCGGCGAGAGCGAAAAACTGGGCGAGGTTATCGGCGAGATTTCCGAGCTTGCGGAAAGCAGCGAGCTCCCGCCGGACAGAAAAAACGCCGTTTTGGGCGAAACAGAGCTGCTTATCTCTTTTACCGCCTTCAACGATATAGCCGAAATGAGCCGCCACCACCGCCGCGCGTTTGAACTGCTTGGCAAAAGGGCGAGCCTTATAAATATGCGCAGCACATGGAGCTTTGGTTCACCGTCCGTAGCCTGTCTTTATCACAGGGAGCCGGGGTCGCTTGACCGCGAGCTGGAGCTGATGGACGAGTGTATGCCGTATTACTACCGCCTTACCGGCGGTCACGGCAGCGGCGCGGAGTATGCAATGCGCGCCGAGGCGGAGCTTTTGCGCGGCAGCCTTGACAAAGCTGCAACCGCGGCGCACCGCGCCATGTTCGAGGCGCAGAGCAAAAACCAGCCATGCGTGTACCAGTGCGGACTGTTCACCCTCGCAAACCTCGCGCTTCTGCGCGGCGACGAGTCCGAGCTGTCCGAGATACTTTTCACCATGTCCGAAAGCGCAGTTTCCAACACCGAGGATATGTGCCGATATACCCTCAGCCTGTTTTTAGGCTTTATATATGCCTTTACGCACCGCCCGGACAAGGTGGACGCGTGGCTTTTGAATGGCGACATAAACGGCGGCAGGGGCGCGGCCCTGACCGCCCCGGTTGCGCACATGCAGCTTTTCGCGCACATTGTATATGCAAGGGTACTTCTTGAAAAAAAGGAGTATACAAAGCTGCTTGCCTTCTGTCCGTTTGCGGCGGAGTACGCAGCCGCGCTGCCGAGCATACTGCCGCAAATATATTTCGGTATTTTTGAATGCTGCGCACACGCGGCGCTCGGCGACAGCGCCGCGGCGGAAAATTCTCTTAAATGCGCGCTGTCACTTGCAGCTTCGGACGGAATATTCCTTCCGTTTGCGCAGAGCTATTCGGAAATCAAGCCGATTCTCGAAAAGCTGCGCCCCGAATCCGCATACGGAGAAATCTCGCGGCTCGGCGCGGAGTTTGAACGGTCGGCGGCGAGAATAGGCGGCGGCAAGCCTAAGCTTTCCCCGCGCGAGCGCGAAGTTGCGGAGCTTATATGCCACGGTCTTACAAACAAGCAGATTGCCGCGCGGCTTTTTGTGTCCATTTCGACCGTAAAACTGACCGTCAGCAACATATTCGACAAAACCGGGGTACGCTCCCGCGCACAGCTTTCCGACACAAAGCTGTAAAGCATTGCCTTACAGGGTAAATGTTCAAAAATACAGTGATTTTTTTGCTTACAGGGTTTCTCCGGCTTGGCGCCCCCGGGCAACCAAAAATCCGTCTTCCAAAATCGGATTTCGGATTACTCCCCTTCGATTAACAATAAAAATTGGCCACCGGCTAATTTCAATAAAACTCTCCCTCTGATATAATTATTGTGTGTAATTATATCCTGAAGGGAGAGTTGTTTTATGAAAAGCAAGCTTGTTTCGCTTGTGCTTGTTTTCACATTCATTCTTACAAACACCGCCGCGCTTGCGGACGCCGCACAGCCTCTGACAGGCGTCAAGCCCGACGTCCTGCGCGAGATGTTCGGCGGCATTGACGAAATTGACCCCAACGCTTTGGAGTCGGATTTGCCGTATAATGACGGCACGTTTCTTTCCGACATCCGCGAGCCGCTTTATATGACCGATAGCGGCGGAAAGCTGTTCGGCGACCACGCCTCCCCCTCCGAGGGTCAGTCATGGTCCGGCTCTCTTTCGGCTCTTACGCTGAAGTCAGGCAACGTCGCAATCGGCGGGAAATCTTATCCGCTGAGCGGTGATACAAAGCTGCTTTCCGCATACGAGGGCGACTTTGACAATGACGGCAAAAAAGATGAGCTTGCAGTTCTTGCGGCGGCAAAAACCACGGACAGCCGCTCTCTGCTTTTACTTTGCACCGCTGCGGCAAAGGGCGATACATACTTAAACCCCGTTATCGTTCTGTACAGCGGCACAACGGCGTTTTACAACGACACTGCGGAATTTGTCAACAGCATGACGCTTGTGTGCGCGGACATGGACGGTGACGGATATGACGAAATCGTCACCACGACTCCGACAAGCGGTTATGCGACAAAAAGCTCCGACAAATACGTCTTTGACAAATTCTCAGGCAGCTATCTTTGGTATCTGAACAAGGAAAACCGCACCGAAAGCGGCTGGAAAACCGCGGACGCATGGTGCAGCACGCCGATAAACGTCAACAACGGCATGAACATGAGCTACGGCGACTGCCATATGGGCGCGCCCGGAACAAGCGCGTCCGTTGCGGCGGGCGACATTGACGGCGACGGTATTGACGACATTGTATCCGCAATATCGACCACCAACGCTCAATATACAAACTATTCGGGAAATATGTTCTACGTTTGCTACATAAAAGGCTCCGCCGTGCTTGAAGAAATCGGCGTAAGGTCGCTTACAAACCGCAAGCTGCTTACGAATTACATAAACAGCGAGGTCAGAAACCGCCTCTATATCGGCACGACAAACGGCGACGCATCCGGATTTGACGTTAAAATCAGCGACGTTGACGGTTTGGG
>URZD01000177.1 GCA_900552305.1 uncultured Eubacteriales bacterium | reverse complement strand
GCCAAATCAAAGCCGCGTTCCTCCAGTTTGTTTATATGATACGCAATATCCGCCGCAAAGTAGGTCGGTATGCCGTTGTGGCGTATCAGAACCTCGTCCTTCTCAAAGCCCATTTTTATACAGTTGAGCCATATTGCGCCTTCCTTTTCATAGGTCCAGCCGCCGTCCGTAAGCCGCTTTACCGCGTCCTGTACCTTACCTTCCTTGTGCAGCTTGCTCTCTCTGAACCACACGTCATATACTATGCGGTACTTTTCAAGGTCGCGCTTAAGCGCGGTCACGTTCTTTTCAAGCGCGTAATCAACCAACGCTTTTTTGCGCTCCTCCGAGCTTGTGTTCAGGTACTTGTCGCCGTTTATCGCGATAAACGCCTTTGCGTGCTCGGTTATATCCTCGCCGTGGTAGCCGTCCTCCGGGAACTCTGCCGCGTCCTCGCCCTTCAGCTGCTGAATATATCTTGCTTCAAGCGATTTTCCGAACTTTTCAATCTGGTTTCCCGCATCGTTTACATAGAACTCGCGCGTTACGTCATATCCCGCGTATTCAAGCACGCTTGCCATACAGTCGCCGAGCGCTCCGCCGCGTGCGTTGCCCATGTGCATGGGACCTGTCGGGTTTGCGCTTACGAACTCCACAACAACTCTTTTGCCGTTGCCGATGTTAATTCTGCCGTAGCCCGAGCCTTCCTCCTCTATAGCGCGCATAACCGAATACAGTCTTGAATTTGAAAGATAGAAGTTTATGAATCCCGCGCCCGCGACCTCCACGCGCTCAATCTCGCCGCCGGTTTCGATTTCCGCCGCTATCGCGTCCGCGATTTTCCGCGGCGGCATACGCAGGCTCTTTGCAAGCAGCATCGCTATATTGCAGGCAAAGTCGCCATGCTGCTTGTCCTTCGGTATTTCAAGCTGAGTCAGCTGAGCCGCGTCAACCTCCGCGCCCGCATTCAACTCGCCCTTTGCGACAGCCTTCTCAAACGCTGCCGCAACAGCCTGTCCTATTTTCTCTTTTGAAATTTCAATTATATTCATTTATCTTCCGCCTTTCCTTTTATCGGTTAAATGTGCCGCCTATGCCTTTGTGACCGTCAGCCTTAGCTCGTTTTTAAAGCAGTCGCGGTTGTCAAAATCGACCATGTACTCTATCCGCAGCTCGCCGCCGTCCGCGGTCAGCCCGTTCGTCATTGAAATGGGATTTACGCCCACAGGGAGCAAGCCGAACGGCGTGTGCATACTGCAAATCCGTTTTTCGCCGCTGACAAAAATCATTTTGCCGCTGTATTTTCCCTTGCGGGTCATTGAAATCCGCTCGTTTTCAACCTTTATTGTCGTGGTTGTGTCCTCAAAACCGGTCATTTCGCTTTCTTCATATATAACGTAAAATTTGCCGTCCTTTTCCGCAAACCGTCCCTTTGTGCAAAGCTCTATCACGCTCGGTTCCTCGTCCTTTGACGTTTGCAGTGTTTTCAGCATAATCGTAGCATTGTTTTCCATACCAAAATCACCTCAATACTTTTCTATGTCTATGCGCTCGACGCTCCCGGAAATCGGCTGTTCAAGGAACATACCCCCAAGCTGCTCAAATCCGTCAACCGTATCGCTTACAAAGTATTTCACCGTACCCGCTGTTTCTCCGCTCAGCATATCCGCGTCGCGCAGCTTTTCGTACGCATAGTCGGCAGCCGCCGCGCCGGAGTCTATCAGCGTAACGCCATCCCCCATTATCCCGCGGATTACGTTTTTCAAAAGCGGGTAGTGGGTACATCCGAGTATCAGCGTGTCAACCCCCGCCGCCTTTACCTCGTCCAGATATTCTTTTGCTATAATCCGCGTTACCTCGGAGCCGCTGTAGCCGTTCTCCACAAGCGGAACGAACATCGGACACGCCTTTTGGAACACCGAAATACCGCTGTCAATGTTCTTTATATACTCAACGTACTTGCCGCTGCGCACCGTTCCCGCAGTTCCCAAAACGCCTATCCTGCCGTTTTTGGTCGCCGCCGCCGCGCGTTTTACCGCCGGCTCCACCACGCCGAGTACGTCCGTGTCCAGCTCGTCTGCAAGCCACGGCAGTGCCGCGCTGCTTGCTGTGCCGCACGCAATTATTATCATCTTTATATCAAACGTCCTGAGGAACCGTATATCCTGCCGCACATACTTGACTATCGTGTCCGCCCCGCGCGAGCCGTACGGCAGCCGACCCGTATCTCCGAAATATATAACATCCTCTCCGGGCATAACCTTCATTACCTCTTTGACGCACGTAAGTCCGCCCATGCCCGAATCAAAAACGCCTATCGGTCTTTTATCCATCTTATGTTACCGCTGCCTTTCATTAACTATTGGTTGTTTGTGTTATCCGTACTGTCCGCGCTATTCCGCTGTCCAGTAGTCCTCGCGGCTAAGCGCAAGCTCTATGTGACGGTCGATAACCTCACGCATGGAAAGTCCCGACTTCTCCCATACCTTGGGGTACATACTTATCGGAGTAAATCCCGGTATGGTATTTATCTCGTTAAGAATTATACGTCCGTCGCGCCTGTCGATAAAGAAGTCCACTCTTGAATAACCTCTGCACTCGCATATTTTGTATGCAGAAATCGCGTATTCCTTTATTTTTTTCTCGGTCTCGGCGTCTATATTCGCGGGAATCATCAGCTTTGACGCCTCGTCCTCGTACTTTGCCTCAAAATCGTAAAACTCCTTTGCGGGCATAATCTCGCCGAGGTACGCTGACGTAACAGGCTTCAGATTGCCCATGACGCCGCACTCGACCTCGCGCGCGTCGATTGCCTCCTCTATAAGCACCTTATAGTCGTTTTCAAGAGCAAGCTCCACGCCCGCCTTCAGCTCGTCACGGTTTGCCGCCTTTGTCACGCCCACGGACGATCCCGCCGAGGACGGTTTGACAAAGCACGGATAGCCGAGCCTTTTTTCTATTTTCTCGTAGTCGATTTTATCGCCTACCTTCATTTCAACCCAATCGGACTGCGGTATGCCCGCCTTTTCAAAGAGGATTTTCGCAATGCACTTATCCATACACGCTGCGCTGCCGATTACTCCGCTGCCCACATACGGCAGACCCGCCAGCTCGCAAAGTCCCTGAATCGTTCCGTCCTCGCCGCATTTGCCGTGAAGCACCGGGTACACCACATCAATTTTTATCTTCTCCGCACCGCTTTCGCCGAGCTTTATTATCGCGCGGTCGCCCCTGTCCGGGGAGAGTATTGCGGGAGTTATACTGCCGTTTTCCCACTCGTGGCTGCGTATCTGCTCCGCATCGCCGTCAAACAAAAACCATTTGCCCGACTTTGTAATGCCAATCTGATACACCTCGTATTTATCCCTGTCTATGGCTGACAGCACTGCCGCCGCCGAGATTTCCGATATGCTGTGTTCGCTCGACGCGCCGCCGAACAGTACACAAACTCTTAATTTGCTCATTTACTAATCCTCCCCAATATTTTAAAACATTTATTTTAAAAAATCAATATGTATAAACCTTTTTTTATCTGTCAATAATCTGAATATCTACCAACGAAAGGATTGATAACCGTGAAATACATAAACCGGTACAAGCTTTGTTCGATAATACTCATACTAATACTCATATTCTCTTTTGCCGCGTCCTATGCGCAAAATGTTCACCGCGACCTGTCGCGCTCCGTTGTAAGGCTTCACATAATCGCAAACAGCGATGCCGAGTGTGACCAGGAGCTTAAGCTCGCCGTCCGCGACCGGCTCCTTGACCGATTCGGAGAGCTTTTTTCCGAATGTCCCGACGCAGGCGCGGCGCTCCAAACCGCAAACGCCAATCTTGACCTTATCGAGAGCGTTGCCGCAGACGAAATCAGCCGCCGCGGCTTTGGCTACTCTGTCAGTGCGGAAACCGGCAAATTTCCGTTCCCGACCAAGGTATACGGCGATGTTCGGCTTCCGAGCGGCAGCTACAACGCTGTGCGCGTGAAAATCGGCAATGCCGCGGGGCATAACTGGTGGTGCGTGCTTTACCCGCCGCTGTGCTTTACGGACGGGGTTGCCGAGGTTGCTGACAGCTCGCGCAAAAAGCTCCGCGAAAGCCTTTCGGAATCGGACTATAAGCTGATTACCGAAAGCGACGGCAGTATACCGGTCGAAATACGGTTTAAGCTCGCCGAAATCTTCCGCAGATAGGCGCGCCGCACAAAATATGCTTTTGCCGCAGCCGGTCAGCCAT
>URZD01000176.1 GCA_900552305.1 uncultured Eubacteriales bacterium | reverse complement strand
TGCCCGGATGATAAATGCTGAAATCGTGCTGACCAACAAAACCGTCATCAGCCGGGAAATGATCGAACAAAGCACCGGACTGCGCATGATCGGCGTGCTGGCCACCGGCTTCAACGTGGTGGACATTGACGCGGCGGCGGAAAAAATGAGCCGCGCCATGTTCGTAAGAACGGCGGTCAGAATATACATGGCAAGCTCAAACATCCCGAGCTGGGGCGCGCAGACCTTCCGCGACGTGACCGCGGACAGTTTGGGCGCGGCGGAGATTCAGCTCGCGGCAAATTCGGGTCTTATCGACAGCACAGAGCTGTTTTACCCCGACGAGCCGATAAGCTATTCCGACGCGGAGAAGATTTTGGTAAGAGTTCTCGGCTACGAGCCTATGGCGGAGCGCAGCGGCTATATGGCGGCGGCAACCTCCGCAAAGGTTTTCCGCGGCGTGAATGCGGCGTTTCTCATGAAGGACGCGCTGAAGGCTCTTGACAACGCGCTGGAGTGTCCGCGCATGAAGGGCGTAACCTACGGCAGCGGCACACGGTACGAAACCTCGGACACGGACACGCTGCTCCTTCGCGCGGGGTTTGACAAAAAATCCGTCACGATTACGGAAATCGATGTTGCAAACAGCAGCATAACCGCGGACGGCGTGACCTATAAGACGGAGAATGTTGACCTCGGCGCAATCCCGGAGGGTACGGCGTATATCTACATCCGCGAAAGCGATGACGTGGTGGTATTTGTCGAAACCCGCGGCGAAACCGAGCTTTTGTACGATTTTATCGAGTACGTGAACGACTCCGACAAGCACGAGCTTATCTACGGCGGCGGTATTGACGAGGTAACCCTCCGCAATACCGAAAAGACCTACAAAACCGATAAGGACGCAAAAATCACCTTTGCCGAGGGCGAAGGCGCGGGCGACTATGTGGGCGCGTTCGCAAAGATTATATTAAGGGACGGCAAAATCGCAAAAATGGAGGCGTACCCGCTCTCCGAGGGCGGTCTGATATACCGCGCGGACGATCAGAAAATCAAGTACATCTCCCGCACGCTTGCGGAAAATATCATAAAGGATTTTGACACGGTAACAGAGCGCGAAATCTATATTGACGGCGTGCGCCATACGGATATGAAGGACATCAAGGCGGAGTACGTGTTCGACTACTGGTATGACGAGGTAAAGGACAAAATAATCGTTGTCACATCGTCAAGAAAGGTCGAGGGTCTTTTTGAAAGCTACTCGGGCAACGATATAACTATTGACGGAGTGCGCTATGAGCTGAGCCGCGACAAAAAGCTCGCGGTGCAAAGCTACCTTACAAAGCGTTATGACGGCGACACGGATTACAAAACGCTGCTCAGACATCAGGTAGTTGCGTACATTGACGATAACAAATGTATCAGATTTATCAAAATGAACGAAAAGCTGTCGCAGCTCAACGAGTTTTACGGCGTTGTGACAAAGGCAAAGCAGGACAAAAACAGCCTTGACACAAGCCGCAGAATCGAGGTTTACCGCCTGACGGGTCAGAAGGGTCTTGAACGCTACGAGTTGGCGAAAAAGCTCAGCGCCGACTCGCTGTCCTTTGACTATGTGGTAAGCGTTGCGGCGGACTACAAGGGCAACGGCTTTTTGAAGTTCACATTAAGCGGCAATAACGAGATTAAAAAGATAGAAAAGCCCGAATACTGGGGCTTTCAGAAAACGACAACAACCATAGGCGAAACAATCGAGGCAATCCCCGGTCTTTCGTTCAAAAAGGCAACCATGTTCGCGCTTATCAAGAATGACGGCGAGTTTACCGTAAAGCCGCTTACATGGGAGAACATCAAAAAGACAAGAACGATTAACGACGTTCGCTTTACAATGGTTTCCGACTTCGACATCATGCACAACCCTGTGCCGCGGTTTATCGCGTTCACAGACAACATCGAATATCTGTACAGCGGCTATACCAATATGCAGGTACTGGAGGAGATTTGCAACCTCCCGGACGATAAGGTGGAGCTTAACTTTGCACAGGGCGGAAAATACGTTGTAACGCGCGATTTTGCGGAGAAAAACAAGCTGACGGAGCGCTGCTTTGTGCGCTACAGCGACCGCCGTCTGGGCGACGACCCGATTCTGGTACACTCGCGCTACGATATGAGCGGCGACCCCGACACATGGGAAACAACGCCGTATACACAGGACGCAAACCAAGGCTTTTTCAAAATGGACTCAATCCGCTACAGAGACGACAACGTTGTCCAGTTTGAGACAGCGGGAGTACCGAGCGAGGTTTATCTGCTTGACGAGTGGTACACCGTAATCGAATACAACGAGAGAACGGGTAAATGCACAAGACGCGCCCTCGCCGACATAAAGCCGGGCGATAAGGTCTGGTACTATGTTGCGGAGTGGCCGTCACCCAAATCGATACAGGTTATTCTGTATATCAAGAACGGAATGACCCCGCAAACGGCAGAATGAGAGGAGGCGGCACGATGAGAAAAATCAGCTTATTGCTTGTCCTCGCTATGCTTGTCAGCTGCGAATCGGCGTTTGCTGCGTTCCGACAGCTGGAACAGGACGTGTACGACAAGACCGAGCAGAATTTTACAATGCTTGACCTCGCTCCCGCGGCAAACATGGGCTTTGCCGACGACATTGAAGGCGACGGCAAGGGCGGCTGGACAGACCAGGGCGCGGTGAACGATTTAAGCTCGTTCCCGTACCGCGGCGAAACGGCGCTTTGCGGCGTAAAGTTCAACATAATCGACCCCGACAAAAACGGCGGGAAATCGTGTATCGTCCTTCGCGGTCAGAATAACATGAACTTTCCGACCTCCGCGGAGATTGAGGTAAACAAAAAGGCGGCGGGCGTGTATTTTCTGCACGCGTCCGCATGGGTGTCGACCGTTGTCGGCTACTACACCTTTGAATATGAGGACGGCAGCTCGCAGACAGTGACCGTCAAGGGCAATCAGGACGTTTTCAACTGGTGGGGCAAATCGTCCTCGGAGCGGTGCATACCCGCGTGGACGGGCAAAAACCAATCCACCGACCAAATAACAATCGGTATGTTCGCGTGCGAAAACCCTCAGCCGGCAAAGACGATAAAAAAGATTGTCGCACATACGGACGGAGATGCGGCATATCTGATGATTGTCGCGGCAACTCTGACAGATGCGGGTCCGTATACCTACCTTGTGCCGGATACGGTAAATCCGAAGAATACGGACGACTGGTTTGCGTATACTCAGCCAAAGACAAAGGATATAAAGGGTACGGCGCTGGATATGTCGTTCCTTTTGGACGCGCCCGCGGGCAAGCACGGCTTTGTGCATACCGAGGACAGCAAAATGGTGTTCGAGGACGGAACGCCCTTCCGCTACTGGGGCATAAATATCCACAGCGAAATGCTGTTTGTGTCGCATGACGAGGCAATCGACCTCGCCGACCGTATCGCGGCACAGGGGTTTAACCTTATCCGAATCCACCAAATGGACATCATCAACTCGGGTAATCACAACATATTCGGACGCTCCCCCAAAAACTCGCTGGAGCTTGACGAGGAGCAGATGGATAAAATGTGCTTTTTCTTAAATGAGCTGAAAAAGCGCGGCGTTTACTGGTTTTTTGACGAGATAACGAACAAAAACAGCTTTGAGGACGATAACATTATTGATAACGGGACCGTAGAACGCGGTCAGAAGGGACAAAACTTTTACGACCCGCGGATTTTGGAGCTGCAAAAGGAGTTTGCACGCCAGCTGTTCACATGGTATAACCCCTATACCGGGCTGAAAATCGCGGACGACCCCGCGTTTATTATGACCGATATAGTAAACGAAAATCCGTTCCCCGACAGACCGATACCGACCTCGGCGTACTACAAAAACGAGCTTAACGCAAAATTCACCGAGTGGCTGAAAAAGAAATACGATACGGACGCGGCAATCAAGGCGGCGTGGGAGTCGGACGGCAAAATCGGCGCGGCGGAGGGCGAAAGCCTTAAAAACGGCTATACGTACGCAAAAATGACAACCGCGACCTACAGTGACGCGCGGCGCGCGGATATGTTCCGTTTTGCAATGGATACCCAGACCGAATTTACCGAGGACATGATAAAATACCTGCGCGAGCAGGGCGTAAAGGCAATGATAACAGGCTCTACGTCATGGACGGACGTCGAAGCGGCGCTGTTTAACATGAACTCAAAAACCGACTTTGTGGATATTCACCAGTATTGGCTG
>URZD01000175.1 GCA_900552305.1 uncultured Eubacteriales bacterium | reverse complement strand
TTCCCTCCGGCAGATACAGCCGCGTATTGCCCATAGTAGTTACGGAATCCGCTTTCTGCGTTATCGGCGCCGCTATCAGCTCACTTCCGAAAACATACTCATTTTTAAAGCTATACGCCTTCGCGTCATTCGGGTACACATGATAAAGCGGTTGTATAAGCGGTGTGTCCTCCGCCCATGCACGGTAATTCATCGTATAAAGATACGGTATCATCGCATGGCGCAGGCGCATGAACTTCGTCATGGTTTTTTCTGCGTCCGCGGAGTAAATCCACGGCTCCTTTGACTGAAATTCGTTGTTTGTACTGTGCAGTCGCATAATCGGCGAAAATACGCCGAACTGTACCCACCTTGCGATAAGCTCGTCATCCTTGATACCAAACATATGACCGCCTATATCGTGGCTCCACCAGCCGTAGCCGATATTTGACGCAGTTGCGGTAAAGTACGGCTGAAAATCGAGCGACTCCCAGTTCATCCATGTATCGCCCGAAAAACCTATCGGGTATCTGTGGCTGCCCGGACCTGAATAGCGCGAGAATATCATCGGACGCTCATTGCCGTTCTTTTTATCCAAATAGTGATAATGATTAAGCATCCACAGTGGGTCAAGACCCTCTATTTTCGTGGTGTTGCCCTGCTGCCAGTCCATCCACCAAAAGTCAACGCCCTCCTTTTCCATAGGGTGCAAAACCTCGTCAAAGTAGGTTTCAATAAACTTCGGATCGGCAACGTCAAACTCAACGCTCTCCCCGGTTTCCGTATCAACGCCCATTCGCTCCGCAACGCGCTTGTAACACTCCTCATGCGCGGCTATTCCCTCAGCCGGGTGCAGATTCAGCGTCACCTTCATTCCTCTGTCATGCAGGAATTTCATAAATCCCGCATGGTCGGGAAACAGCTCGTCATTCCATGTGAAACCCGTCCACCCCGAGCCGTACTTCGGGTCAACGTCAACCAAGTGCCAGTCCATGTCTATTACCGCAACCGAAAGCGGAATTTTATGCTCCTCAAAGCTCCGCATCAGCTCCTCATAGCTTTCCTGTGTATATTTATAGTATCTGCTCCACCAGTTTCCGAGAGCAAACCGAGGTATCATCGGCGTTTTGCCCGTAAGGTGATAAAAGTCGCGGAGCGCCTCTCTGTAGCTGCACTTATACGCAAACAGGTATATATCCACAATATCCTTGTCCCTCGGCTCAACCCAGCCGTCCTCCGCTATTACAAGCGACTTGCTGTCGTCGATGACCGCCGAATTTGCAACCGATAATATTCCCTCATCCAGCTTACAGCTGCCGTTTACACCGTCAAGAGTTCTCGCCGTTCCCATAAGATTTGCGCACCCTACTCCAAAATACCATGCGCTACTTGACGCACCTCGGCTGCCGCGCAACACCGCCGAAAGGCTGTTTTGGGTGAACGGACCTCCTGTATAGGTCAGCTCTATGCCGTCCGTAACTATTTTCAGCTCGCCGTCGCGCTCCTTTACCGTAAACTCCGGCTTGTCAAAGTATCTGTTTACCACAGTCTGTGTTGCCCTGTCCTCAAATTTTCCATCTCTGGAATATTCCATACGAATAAGGCAGCTTGTCAGCACCGTAAACCGATAGTCCTTGCCGCATACAACCGACTCGCTGTTACAAATCGGATTTGTTTTATACTTAAATTTTTCGTCTATTCTTCCCATTTGACTTAGCATCCCCTTTTATTGTCAAATATTACATTTTTAATTATTTTATATCATATAAGGCTATTCAAAAATATAATTTATTTGTTTAAAAATACTATTTTTTTGCGCCGCGGAGCTATGCAAAAATTTTTAATTTTTTTTATAAAAACGCTTGCATTGCCGAAAAAACTGTGCTATAATATTTAAGTCATATTTTTATGCCGGTGTGGTGGAATTGGCAGACGCGCTGGACTCAAAATCCTGTGGTAGTGATACCGTATCGGTTCGACCCCGATCACCGGCACCAAAAACGACAAGTACCTTCGTACTTGTCGTTTTTTTGTGCATTAAAACAGCGAAGCAGCCGTAAGGCTGCTGCGCTTTGTGCTTTAAAAGTCTGATATTTCAGAGCAAACCTGTCCTTTTTTTACGCGGCTTTCTTGCCCGTTATCGCCTTAATTACAAACAGCGTTGCAATCATTGCCGCAATTCCGACCGGCAGCATTATCAGCCAGCTCTGAACAAAACCCGCTATAATATATATAACAAGAGATACCGCCGCAACGGTCATAGCATACGGCAGCTGTGTTGAAACGTGATTAAGGTGATTGCACTGCGCTCCCGCCGAAGCCATTATTGTTGTATCTGAAATCGGTGAGCAATGGTCACCGCACACCGCGCCCGCCATACAAGCCGAAATCGCGATTATGCTTATTTCCTGATCTATCGAGCCGCCGAATACCGCAAGAACAATCGGTATGAGTATACCAAATGTACCCCATGACGTTCCCGTAGCAAACGAAAGTCCGACTCCGATAAGGAATACTATGGCGGGAAGCAGCGGAATAAACGCGCTTGCCTCATTTCTTACAAACTCCGCAATAAACACCTTTGCGCCAAGACTGTCCGTCATTGCTTTAAGCGTCCACGCGCATACAAGAATAAGTATTGCCGGAACCATTGCCTTAAAGCCCTCCGGAATGGAGTCCATGCAGTCCTTAAAGTTCAAAACACGTCTGCACATGAAGTATATTACCGCAAATATAAGTCCCGCAAACGAGCCGATAACAAGACCTACCGACGCGTCCGCGCCGGAAAACGCGTTTACAAAATCGTGATATGTTTCACCCGAGGTAAAGAATCCGCCCGAGTACAAAAGTCCCAGCATACAGGTTAATATCAGTACCGCAACCGGTGCAACAAGGTCCCAAACGCTTCCGCGCGTGTTTTCCGAGCCGCTTTCCGCCCTCTCAATCCGCGCTCTGCCTTCCTCAGAGAATATATCGCCTTTTATTGCGTTCTCCTCATGCTTTTTCATAAGTCCGTAATCAAATTTCATAAGCGCGATTGTAATCATCATTGTGATTGTCAAAAGCGCGTAGAAGTTGTACGGAATTGTTCTTATAAACAGCTCAAGACCGCCAATCTGCTCCTCCGATACAAAACCCGCAACTGCTGCCGCCCACGAAGAAATCGGTGCAATTATGCAGACCGGAGCCGCAGTCGCGTCTATAAGATATGATAGCTTTGAACGTGAAACATTGAATTTGTCCGTTACCGGACGCATTACCGAACCTACCGTAAGGCAGTTAAAGTAGTCGTCCACAAATATCAGCACGCCGAGAGCGACCGTCGCAAGCTGTGCGCCTACTCTTGACTTGATATGCTTTGACGCCCATCTTCCGAAGGCAGCAGAACCGCCCGACTTATTCATAAGAGCTACTATCGTTCCGAGAATAACCAGGAAGAATATGATTCCTATATTATACGCATCCGCAACCGCCGCAATAAAGCCGCCGGAGAACAGATGGTCGATGGTACCTCTCAGACTGAAATTTGAATAAAGCAGAGCGCCCGCAAGTATTCCTATGAACAGCGAAGAATACACCTCTTTTGTTATAAGAGCAAGCGCAATGGCTATAATCGGCGGCAGCAGCGCAAGCCATGTCGCGTACGGGCGAACATCGTCACGCTTTGCGATAAGCGCCTTATCGAGATTTTCCGTAAAATCCTCTCCGCCTACATTTTCCGAATAATTGTCTATAAACGTTGACGCCGCAGTGCGGTAGTTTTCCGCATCCTCCTCCGACATTGTTTCGGACGAATACTCCGAACTTCCGGCTATCAGCTTTACGGCTTCGTCATTATCGGTATAATCCGCATCGTCCGCAAACACTGCAGCGGTTGCGGCAATACAGAAAACCGCAATCATAACCGCAATAACCGAAAAAAAACCTTTTTTTCTTAAACGGTACATACTAAAATTTCCCCTTTTCATTAGTTATATTTTTTTAATTATTTTACAAAAAACGGTTGAAGTGTAGGCACTCCAACCGTTTTTTCACATATACCGTATCGGTTGTGATAGCGCTCCACCTCATAAGTGACAGTATACTGCATATTCTGCCGCATACCAACCCAGGCAGCGCGGAAACGCTGCCTGAATTTCGGCGGCCAAGCCTTTTGCCGTGAAGCATTTCCGTGCTACACACACGACATTCTTCTCAAACCGCACCTCTATCTGTTTTACTATTCAATTTTTCGGTTGCGGTACGCAACCGCGATTTTATTT
>URZD01000174.1 GCA_900552305.1 uncultured Eubacteriales bacterium | reverse complement strand
AAGGTAGCGCTAACTTGGAATTCTGGGAAACTTATAAGTTGCCGGAAATCTATCAACAATTGGTTGCCGCTGATAATGTATTGGCTACTATCCTAAGTAAGGAGGCTTCCGCTGATTCTGTTGCTACCGATAATGTTGAGAAAATCGCTGATGCCGCTGATGCGAATGTAAGTGAGGCCGATTCTTTGTTGGCTGAGCTCGGTCAAGATAAAAAAGATACGGATTCCTACTTTCATCGGCAAATTCATAGTATTGCCAACCTGTTCCATAATAAAATTTAAGATTCAGCGCCTCAAAAAACGGCACTGCGCCGTCAATTTTAAGCGTTCTGTAGGAATAACCGTTTACTGTCTGATCCTGCTTGAACATAACACCAAGCCTGTAAAGTCCGGCATTTTCAACCTTTATTTTCCAAACTACCTCTTCACCGGGGGATTTCCAGTTACTGCCGCCAATGTAATTGATAATCTGCTTATTGGAGCTTGAAGGGTGAGGTACGGGCGATGTACTGTCGGATTTAGGCACTATTGCGCGGGTCGATTTAAGAGCCGCTTCCTCGCCCTCAATAATAATAGGATTGCCGCCAGCCGCGGTGTATCCCTGTTCCTTATAATATTTTTCTGTTTCGGAATAGCTTTTAAGCTCGTCGGGTGCCGCTATAACAAGCTTTGCAATAACAAAGTCTTCGCTTTCGGAGAAAAGTGAAATGCTGTGCGTCCCTGCCGTTAAATAAAAGGAGTAAGGCAAAGTTTCCGCACCTGTTATATCGCTGAACGCTTTTGTGAAAAACTCGCCGGCCTCCTCCTGCTCAGGCGAATACTGATTTCCGTAGCTGTCAAAGCGTTTGTCTTCAGAGTCCTTATACATTCTCGGCAGCGTCAGGCTTTCAGCCTCGGTAAACGGCAATTCACCGTCAAGTAAAAGCTTCACCGTAAGGTCGTTTCCGCTGCCCTCGGGCAGTAAGTAAGAAAGCTTTATATTATACCGAGCGTCCTGCGGTACATAAAAGCCGTAAGTCGCGGCGTCTCCCGCCTTTACCGTCGCCGTATTTTTATATTCATTTCCCGCCTTATCCGTATATACCGCTTCTCCGCCCGAAAGCTCCGTATCCTCCGCCGCCGTGCTGTGCCTTTTCTTTTTTCCGAGGAACACAAAATAATTTCCGAGCGCAAGCGCGAAAAATACTACTGCCCCCAAAAGCCACACATACGCGGCAAGCCTGTACACAAGCGCTCTTGTAACCGTTATGTGAAAGCGGCGGCTGGCCTTACGCGGCGGCGCGGTATTCGGTGCATGAGTGTCAATCCGCTCGTCCTGTCCGTTTCGGTCAGGCATTTTGTCCGCAGCCGCGGAGGATTTTTCCTCTGTCTGCACCGCAGCTACGCGCCGCGGTTCCCGCCTTTCTACCTCTTTGCTTGGCAAAAGCTGCCACAGAGGAACAAGCATACATACTACCGCAACAAGCCATATTCGCCACTGCCATTCCGCCGAAAAAAATCTGACCGAGACAGGCTTCAGCATCAGCAAAAGAGCCGTTACCGCCGCGCCTGTGCAGCTCATTATTATAACCGTCCCGAATACATCAGTCATTTTTCTTATCCGCCTTCAGCAGCTCGCGCAGCTCGTCTATATCCTGCTTTGTCAGCTCGCTGTTATCGTACAGCGAGGCTATCATATTCCTCACCGAGCCACCGAACAGCCTTGACACAAAGGATTTTGTTTCACTCACACTGTAATCCGCTCTGTCCAGAGTTGCGTAATAAAGATGACAGCTGCCTTTTTTCTCATACGCCGCCGCTCCTTTTTCGCACAGCCGTACCAAAAGCGTTGCAACCGTGTTTTTTGACCACCTTTTCTCCGCCTCCGGCAACCGCTTGTATACCTCGCCAACCGTTATCGGCGCGTCCGACTCCCAAAGTATTTTCATTATCTCGTATTCCGATTCCGTAACCGTTTTCTTTGCCATTTTCAAGCTCCTTTTTAAAAACTACACGTGTCGTTTATTATATTATATAACTACTTTTGTAGTTTGTCAAGATATATTTTTAAAATTTTTGATTAGCAGCCGCGCGACAGTCCAAGCATTCTTTTGTATTCGGTAGGGGTCATCCCGACATTCTTTTTAAAAAACCGTGAAAAATAATTCAGGCTTGAAAATCCCGACAGCTGCGCTATCTGACCCAAAGTGTACCTATTTTCGCAAATCTGTGCTTTTATATAGCCTGTTTTCAGACTGTGATAATATTGCAGCGGCGCCATTCCGTAAAGCCTTTTGAACTTATGCCTAAAACCCTCGCGGCTCATACCTATGCTTTGCGCAAAACGGTCAAAGTCCGCGTATTCGGCGTTCAAATTTTCTTTCATATAGCCTATGACCGCCGACATTTTATCCGCATTGTGGATTGTTTCGCCCGCCAAAGCCCTGTTTATCTGCGAAATGATATTGTAAAAAATCCCGATATAGTCAAAGTAATTGTTTTCAGGCGCATTAAACGCCTTATTCAAATCAGTAAACATACCGACAGTCTTTGCGTCACCGCATCTAATCAGCATAGGCTTCGGCGGCAGCGGCATATCGGAATTAAAGAAAATACAAATGCTCTTTCCCTGCTCGATTATCGTTTTGTGATAATCAATGTCCGTTCGGCTTTCTTTTGGGAGGTATACAACGCTACCGTCACGAAATTCGATTCTTTCTCTGTTGTAAAAGGTTTCCGTATATCCTCCGATTTTTATCGCTAACTGGTAAAACCCGGTTTGCGCTCTGTCAACAATCCGCGTCCCCGCCTTATCCGTATTCACATCAAAAACATCCCATATTTTAACCGAACTCCAGTCATATCCGCTCAACGCAGTTTGCACCGATAACCACCGCTTTCCGTTTTTTCTCTGTAATTCAATTATATATTCCGCCCGCGCCCGTGTCAATACACATCCGACCGTTTTGTGCTAATAAACCGAAATTTTATCTTGAAAAAAATTATATAAAATGCTATACTGATTGTATCAATTTTTATCGGAGGTAAAAATAATGTTTTTGGAAAACACTGATAAGCTGCTGCACAAAAAACTTGACAGCCGCGAATTTGACTCATACGGCGTTTTGGTTTTCAAAGACGGAAACAGCGAATTTCTGCACTCGCCAAACGTCAATGCCGATACATATTTTGACATTGCAAGCATGGGTAAGGTGCTTATAACCGCAACGCTTATCCTTAAAGCCGTGGGAGATAAAAGGCTAACCGTCGACGATACACTTGATCGTTTCTTTCCGGACGTACCGCCCGAAAAGAAAAATATTTCAATTCTCCGCCTTCTTACGCACACCTCGGGAATAATTCGTCACGAGATTCCCGCCGCTGTTGCGGAAAACGGCAGCGCAGCGATTGCGCGGTACATACTTTCGTTTCCTCTCGCATTTGAGCCGGGAACTGCGCAGATATACTCCTGCAATGCGTATATACTGCTCGGCTTTATCGTGGGCTTGACAAGAAGCCGATTCAATATCGCCGTTAACGAGGAAAACGCCGCGGTCTCCTACAAACGCAGAGATGTCGGCGAATACCGCGCGGATGACGAGAATGTTTACGTCATGAAGGGGATTGCCGGCAACGGCGCTCAGTTTTGGACTATGGCTGATATACGGAGGTTTACCGATGCCGTTATGTCAAAAAGCGACAAGCTGTACCCCGAATGGGTATATACCGCCGCCGAGAAAGACTATGTAGGCAGCATAGGCGAAGCATGGGGGTTTGGCTGGCTTATAACGGATAAAAACTATACCCAGACCGGAATGCTGTTTCCGCTCGGCAGCTTCGGTCACTGCGGGCATACAGGCTGCTCCTTCTTTATGAACAGGGAAAAGAATATGTATGTAATTATTCTGACAAACGCGACGCGTTTTCTGAATATGAAAAATAATTTTAACGGCTATGACTACGGCGTAATTATGAAAATGCGCGAGGATATTCACAACGAGATTTACAAAGACCTGCAAAATGGCGGATTACTTTAAAACGAAAGGAAACAAACCATGAAACTAAACTATGGTATTATTCAAAAATTTGCATTTGGCGTAAGCTACACAGAAAAATCGGATGATAAAATAATCTTTTCAAGATTTTCAGAGCAAGAAAGAGCCGTTTTGAGCTACGGAAAAGAAAAAAGTTTTACAACCGCGGGTGTCCGCCTTGAATTTGATACCGACAGACTAACCGAAAGAGAATAATCCGAACCCGCCTGAAAAGGCATAATTTCGGCATATT
>URZD01000173.1 GCA_900552305.1 uncultured Eubacteriales bacterium | reverse complement strand
CCCGCCATAGGGTGACCGCCTATGTATTCGCAGCCGTCGGGGAATTTTCCGTCAAGCATTTTTCGGAGCGGCTCCTTTATTCCGCAGACATCGGTTATCACCGCGCCGCGCTTGAATACATCTCTTTGCTCCGTAACTATTTTGGCGATAAGCTCCGGGTACACGCACATAACGACTATATCCGCATCCCGTATCACCTCGCGCGGGTCGGCTGAAACGAAGTCCGCCGCACCGCACTCCAGCGCCGCGCGCCGCGTCTTTTTGTTTATGTCGCAGCCCGCAACCTTTGCGTTTTTAAATTCCTTAAGCGCCATTGCGGCGGAGCCGCCGATTATTCCAAGTCCGATTACCGCTATCTTAAAACCGCTTTCCTCCATTTTATATCAACCCTTTCGAGATTTTGCCGTATACATCACGATGTCCTAACACTCACGTCCGAAGTGTACGCCTATTGCCTTGAGCTTTGTCATAAGCGATTCAAACTGGTTAAGATCAAGCGACTGTGCGCCGTCGCAAAGAGCGTTTTTGGGGTCGTTGTGTACCTCTACGATGATTCCGTCAGCGCCGACTGCCATAGCGGCGAGCGAAAGCGGCTCAACCATCCAGCTCATACCTGCGGAATGTGACGGGTCAACGATTACCGGAAGGTGGCTCAACTTCTTTACCGCGGGAATCGCGCTCAGGTCAAGTGTGTTTCTTGTGTAGGTTTCAAAGGTGCGTATTCCGCGCTCGCAAAGTATTACGTTCGGGTTGCCGCCCGCAAGAATGTATTCTGCGGACATGAGCCATTCTTCAATGGTTGACGAAAGACCTCTTTTAAGCAAAATCGGCTTTTTGGTTTTGCCAAGTTCTTTAAGCAGGTCGAAGTTCTGCATATTTCTTGCGCCTACCTGAATTATATCCACATCTCTATCGAAGGTTTCGACCAAGGCGGGTGACATTATCTCGGTAACTATCGGAAGTCCCGTCTTGCTGCGCGCTTCCTTCAAAAGCTCAACGCCTTCAAGAGCAAGTCCCTGGAAGGAGTACGGCGAGGTTCTCGGCTTGTATGCGCCGCCGCGGAGCATTACCGCACCGTTTTTCTTTACGCTTTCGGCAACCGTCAAAATCTGGTTTTCGTTTTCAACGCTGCACGGACCCGCAATCACGGCAAACTTGTTTTTTGCGCCTATCTTAACGCCGTTTACGTTTATTACCGTATCGTTCGGATTGAATTTGCGGCTTGCCTTTTTGAATGGCTCCTGAACCCTTACTATCTTTTCAACGTCCGGGTTGAGCAAAAGTCTGTCCTCGTTAAGCTCGTGCGTGTCGCCTATAAGTCCGAGAAGTATAGAGCCTTTACCGCGGCTTATGTCTACCTCAAGTCCCTTTTCCTTAATGCCTTTAATAAGATTGTCAAGACTTTCCTGACTTATCTCCGATTTTGTAATTATTACCATCTTTGTTTCCTCCTTGATTTTATTTTTATATACAAAAAGAGGACTCGTTGTATAACGAGCCCTTCTCAAGTAACGTGATTATTCTATCCGCCTATGCCGCAGATAACCGTATCAGCCCATTATACTTCAATTTGTCCAACGCAAAATAACCGTAGCTAAAGTAAAAGCTAAGGCTGATAAAGTAATAAAAATATTTAACTGTTTTACGTAGTGCAATACTCGGTTTCATATTCGTATCACCTTTCGGTTATTTTGTGGTTTAAATCCTGTCTTTGTCGAAATTCTTTTTTTCTTGTTGGCTACTATACCACACCTCAAAACAAATGTCAAGCATTTTTTTAATTTCTATGCCGTTCACAACCTTTTTGTCAAAAGCAGTTCCGTTTTGTACACTCAAAATTGCAGTGCAAAAAGCCTGTCGGTCGCTATGCCATAACCTCATAAAGAGTTGCGGCGTCGCTCTTGCCCACCTGTTCGCGCACATCCGTAACTTTAATTTTCAGCAGCTTGCTGCCAAAACGTATTTCAATAACGTCGCCGACCTTAACGTCATACGACGCCTTTACAACCTTACCGTTTGCCGAAACTCTGCCGCCGTCGCAAGCCTCGTTGGCGACCGTGCGCCGCTTGATAAGCCGCGACACCTTCAGATATTTGTCAAGCCTCATAATGTTAATCTCCGTTCCGCCGACATACGCCGGCACAAATAATATAAATTTAGTTTCTCTTATCCGTATGGCAAGAAACGATAAAAGATTTTCGCACGGGCAATCAAATCCGATTAGCGTGAAAGGAACTTTCACGTTAATCTCCTTTAACCTTCGTATTTTTCAAACTCCTGTATAAACGAGCCGAGCTGTCTGCTAAGCGCGGTCTCCGCGTCAACGCCCATAGCTCGCGCAACCGACACAAGTTCAAACAGCATCTTTCCGATGTATTTTTCCGCAGCGTCCTTGTCAGTATTACCCTCAAGGACATTTATCATGCCCGCGATATTTTCCGCGGCAACCTTCGGCTCATTGAAGATATATCCGTTTTTCTGCGCCTTGCCCTGTATTTTTTCTGCGCGCATAAGTGACGGCAAAAACTTTGATACGCCCTTCATTTCGTCCGCTATACTCTGCTGACCGCGGTCATCTCGCTTAATTTGATTCCAGCTTCGCAAAACCTCATCCGCGGACTCCGCCTTGACGTCGCCGAAAACGTGCGGGTGACGGTGAATAAGCTTTTTACATACCGCGTCCGTCACATCCGACATATCGTACTCGCCGTTTTCCTTTCCTATCTGCGCGTGGAATACGACCTGAAGAAGCAAATCGCCGCTCTCGTCCGCAACCTTTGAAAAGTCGCCGCTTTCTATTGCCTCGACAAGCTCATACCCCTCCTCGATTATATTTTCCTTAATGCTGTCATGGGTCTGTTCGCGGTCCCACGGACAGCCGCACTCGCCGCGCAGTTTTGCAACTATGTCTTTAAGATCGTCAAATGAGTATTTTTTATCCATAACTTTTTCCTCCATACTTTGCTGAATTCCCTTTCGCTTGATACTTTTTATCGAAAATCCGCCGTTTAATACCGTCAAGCGTTTTAGCGCGAAATTTTGTAAATCCGCCTGTTTGAACCGCTGTGTCCGTTATCGTCTTTGTCTTAAAGCAGCTTATATTTTGTAAGAATTTTTTCTATTTTCTCGCCCTTTGGCATATTCAGAATATCCTCGCGTCTGAGCGCTCTCAATGCCAGCACTGCAAAAACATATATAATTCCGCCCGCAGCAATCGCCGCAAGAACGCAAATGCGCGAACCTCCCGTCACACCGCTCAGAACATTATATACCGCAGCCGCGGCGGCTCCCATTATAAGGGACGCGCAAAGCGGCTTTATAACCATATCGGTTATGCTGAATTTAGCCTTTAGAATCCTCACTATACAGATAATGTTAAGTAGCGCAATCACCGCGTAGCAGGCATTCGTTGCAATCGGCGCGCCGTCAATTCCCCAAACAGGTATAAAGATATAGTTCATCGCGACCTTTACCGCACCGCCGATAAGCATATTCACAACAGGATAATATACCCTTCCGTATGCCTGCAAAACAGCGTTGCTCACCGAAACCAACGCGACAAATATTACCGCAATCGACAGCTTTTGAAGCAGCAGGCTCGCGCTTGTATCGCCGCCGTACAAAAGTCCGAGAATCGGTCCCGAGAGTACAGACATACCGATTGCGCACGGCATTGCAAACAGCATTGTAATGCGGAGTACGCTTTCTGTCATTCCTATCGCTTCGCTGCGCCTTCTTGCCGCTACCGCCGTTGAAATCGCAGGAACAATACTCATGCTCAAAGCCACTACCATAGTAAGCGGAAGGTTAAACATCGTCTGCGCCTGACCGGTATACATTCCGTAAAGCGAATTTGCCTTTTTTTCAAGCAGCAGCATCCCCTGCCAGCCTTCCTCCGCCGCGGTTTTTGCAAACTCCGTTCCCTTTTGGAACATAAAGGCGTATTTATCAAACACCGCAGGGTTGACAACAAGTCTGTTCATTATCGTTGCCAAATCGACAAGGCTTGTGAGGCTCGATACCGACGCGCCGATTGTGATAGGTACGGCAATCAGCACAAGCTCCTTCAGAATTGCACCTCTGCCGCGTGTGATTTCGCTGCCAAGCCGCCTTCTTTTCTTCAGAACGCTGTAAACCGACATCATAAGTATAAGCGACAAAAGCGTTCCCAGTGTAACGCCCATAATCGCGCCGGACGCCGCAAAACGCGTCCTCATATCGCGGGAAATAATTTCCTTCGCTTTAAAATCCACAACTGCCCCAAGCGAGCTGTT
>URZD01000172.1 GCA_900552305.1 uncultured Eubacteriales bacterium | reverse complement strand
CCGCAAATTCGGTTGTTGCGGGGAAGTTGATTGTCTGACCGAAAATGTAGTTTACTCCGCTGCCGAAATCCGCCGCCTTTACGGTTGTTTCTTTTCCGCCAAGCATGGTTTTAACACTTGTGTAAACGGTGGTTATCGGAAAGCTCTGTGTTTTTTCGCCTACGGTAACGTCAAAGCCTACAGAGCTGTAGTCGAGAGTATCAACGCCCGCAAACAACGTCAGCTTAATTGAATCAACCTCGCCTTTATCATCCTTGAAATCAAATTTACCAAGCTCGGAATAGGTTACATAAAGCGAATTTGCAAGAATTTCGGGGTCGGTGCTTCCTGTGTCCGCTTTGTCGGCAAGAGCCTTGATAAGTCCTTCGGCTGCTTTCTTGTTGTCCTCGTTGCTGAATGTGCCGCTCCATTCGTTATAACCCACGAGCTTTGTGCTTTCCGCAAGTACGTTGTCTTTTGCGGTGATTTTAAATTTTGTGTTATCAGCTGTTGGTGTGTGAACACAAATAGTGGAGTAAGCATCAACTGTATTTTCGTTGAAGGTTACTGTACCGACATAGTTGTCAATATCCGCGAACATTATCGCACAGCTTTTAGATTTTTTATCAGTATTGTCAATAGTAAAACTGTTGTTGGTGCAAATAATATCGGTGTTATTGGAAAGTCTGCAAAGATGTACCGGGCGCTGAGCTTTTACAGTGTTTCCTTCAAAAGTAAATGTCGCAGGAAAGCTATTGTCAAATTTATACCAAATCGGATAAGCCTCAGAGTTATCGTTTGCGTTTTCAGTTAAAAGAAATTTGTTGTTTTTATAGGTAATAGAATTTACCCCGCCAATGTAACCGTCATTTGAGCCGTGGAAAGTACAATCTTCAACGACAAGACTATTTGCGGGAGCGCATGGTGGGTTTCCGTGTCCGCACTCACTTACCGCATCATTTGGTCTTGATACTTCAAACAGAAGATCGTTGGGAGCAACTACGTTTTTTACGGTGAAATTACCATTTGTAGAAACAAATCCGATGGTGCAAGCTCGTGTAGGACCGTCAATTTGGGAGTGATGTATTCCGGAATCAATCGTGTGACCGTTACCATTAAGTGTTATATCAATACCATGTACATAATGCAAGCCGTAGTTAACAGAGCCGCCGCGAGGTTTGAAAATACAATGTATAAAAACAAAGCCTTTGCTAAAACTATATTAAAAATTAAGTTTTCAGCGGAGGACGGGTTATGTTTAAAGGAAAAATCACAATTATCGGCGCGGGTGCGGTAGGCGCGACAACCGCGTATACAATAATGCTGAGCGGTCTTGTTTCGGAGATAGTGCTGATTGACATTAACCGCGACAAGGCGGAGGGCGACGCGCTCGACATGAATCACGGCATCAGCTTTGTTAGCCCGGTGAGGATTGCCGCGGGCGACTACCAAGACATAAAAGGCTCGGACATGGTAATAATCACGGCGGGGGCAAGTCAGGAGCCGCACGAGCGGCGGACGGATTTGCTGCGCCGCAACGCAAAGATATTGGAAAATATCCTCGGACAGGTGGTAAGGTACTGCAACAACGACACAATACTGATGATTGTAACCAATCCTGTTGACATACTGACCTACATCACATACAAGATTTCCGGGTTTTCAAAGAATCATGTTTTCGGGTCGGGAACGGTGCTTGACACGTCAAGACTTAAATATCTTCTCGGCGAATATGCGAATGTTGACGTCAGAAATATGCACACCTATATAATAGGCGAACACGGCGACTCCGAGGTTGCGGCGTGGAGCGCGACTTCTATCGCGGGAATGGACATTGAGGACTTCTGCGGTGCGAGCGGGATATGCGATTCGCCGCGGGTCAGCCGCAGCGAGCTTTACGAAAACGTGAAAAATTCCGCATACGAAATAATACAAAAAAAGGGCGCGACCTTCTATGCGGTTGCGCTTGCGGTAAGGCGGATTGCGGAAAGCATCATCGGCAACGAAAAATCGATTCTTACGGTATCGAGCCTTTTGGAGGGCGAGTACGGCATACGTGATATGTGTCTTTCGGTCCCGACCGTTGTGTCAAGCGATGGCGCAGAGCGGGTTTTGGAGATAAAGTTCAGCGATGAGGAAATTGACGGACTCTGGAAATCCGCCGAAAAGCTGAAGGAGCTGGCGAAGGAAATAGGATATTAAGAAAAAATTCGAGGCAGCGGGAATGCGAGCGGACGCGAGCTGTGTACTGCGCACTGCAACAAATCACTTCTTAAAACATTTTGGAATAGAATAAAACAAGAGTGTTTTTAAGAGGTGATTTTTTTGAGTTCAGAAAACTATAAAGCGGTAAAAAGGACTTTGTGGCTGATTATGGCTGCCAACATTGCGGTTGCGGCGGCAAAGCTGGCGCTCGGCTGCATTGCGGGGAGCCGAAGTGTGTTTGCGGACGGGGTACACTCGCTTGCGGATTCGTTTTCAAACATCCTGGGACTTATCGGAATACGGATGTCGGAGAAGCCGGGAGACAGAAAGCACCCGTACGGACACGGAAAATTCGAGATTATTGCGAGTATGTTTATCGGAATAATGCTGTCGGGCATGGCGCTGAAAATCATTGCGGGCGCGGCGGCGGGACTTAGAAACCCGCCGCCGTTGGATTTCGATATGCGGAAAACGGCGGTAATGACTGCGACCGTGCTTGTAAATTCGTTTGTTGCGATTTTTGAGTACAGGTGCGGGAAAAGGCTCGGCAGCCGCATTCTTGTGACGGATTCGCTGCACACGCGCGGCGACGTTATGGTATCGTGCGCGGTACTTGCGGGACTTGCGGCGATTGGAGCGGGCGCGCCGCACAGTGTTGATTCGGCGGTGTCGCTGTGCGTTGCAGTGTTTGTGCTTTTTTCGGGTATTAAAATTATAAAGGATTGCACGGACGTTCTTGCGGACAGTGCGGCGGTGGACAGCGAATGGATTGCGGAAACGGTAAAAAGCGTTGACGGAGTGATTGACGTACATCGGATAAGAAGCCGCGGCGACTCGTCAAAAATTTTTATGGATTTGCATATAATTGTCAGTCCGGATATGCGGGTAGACCGCGCGCATGAGCTGTCGCATGAGCTGGAGAAAATGCTGAAGGCGCGGTTTGGGGAGGCGACCGAGGTTGCCGTTCACATAGAGCCTGACGACGGAAGGCATAAAAGCGGGGGTCGGCAACTCGGGTAAATTTGTCAAAAACAACGGTTTTTCGGCATATTCGGTAATATTGCTTGAAAAATAAGGGGGATTGTGGTAGAATAGCAAGAAAAGAGAACAAAAGGACTGACGCAAATGAGAATAATTGACTTTCATGCACACATATTTCCCGACAAGATAGCGCATCTGGCGGTGCAGAATCTTGAAAATCACTATAAGCTGCCGTGGTACGGAAAGGGAACACTTGAGGATATGCGGCGCGAGATGGAGGAGTCGGGTTTTTACCGTGCGGTGGTGTTTTCGACCCCGACAAAGCCGTCACAGGTATTGGTTAATGACGATTTCCTTTTAAGTATAATGGACGAGAAATTTATTGTGTTCGGGTCGGTACATCCCGAGTACGAGGAGGCGGCACAGGAAATCGACCGTTTGAAAAATGCGGGAATACGCGGGTTTAAGTTCCACCCGGATTTTCAGCGGTTTAACATTGATGATGACAAGGCGCTTCGGCTTTACGATAAAATCGGCAGCGATTATCCGATAGTTCTGCACGTCGGCGACAAGGAGCTGAAATTTTCCGCGCCGGAAAGGCTGGCGCGGGTTTTGGAAAAGTTTCCCGAGCATAAGTTTGTTGCGGCGCACATGGGCGGATACATGGTATGGGACACCGAGGCAAAATATCTTGTAGGCAAGCACGTATGGTTTGACACGTCAAGCACGATGTATGCGGTAACGCCGGAGCATATGGCGGAGATGATAAAGGCGCACGGGGCGGATAAGGTACTTTTCGGCACGGACTATCCCGCGCTCTCGACCGTTGACGAGGCAAAGCGGGTTATGCAGCTTGACCTTTCGGACGAGGAAAAGGAAATGATAATGCACAAAAATGCGGAAAAGTTGCTTGGAATGTAGCCGAGGTGCGGTAGGGCTTGCAAATTTTCGGGCAGCCGAAAGGGAGAAATCCGTTTGTCGAAATCGGAGTTTGTGATGTACTTTTTCGGCTATGTACGGAGAAAAAGAAAATTTTTGAAAAAAATAAAATTAGGGGTTTACAACCGTGGATATTTGTGATATACTATCTAAGTATTCGCGGGGGTATAGCTCAGTTGGGAGAGCACCTG
>URZD01000171.1 GCA_900552305.1 uncultured Eubacteriales bacterium | reverse complement strand
CGAGATGCTTGACGGCGACATACGGCGCGCGCTGCCCTTTGCCTGTGCCCTTGAGATGATACACACCTATTCTCTCATACATGACGACCTGCCATGCATGGATAACGATGATTACAGACGGGGCATGCCTTCCAACCATAAGGTGTTTGGCGAAGCAAACGCCGTATTGGCGGGGGACGGGCTGCTTTCGCTGGCATTTGATACCATGCTTGCTACAATAGCAAATAACCCCTGTCAAGGCGAAATAAAAGCCGCACAGGCGGTATCCGAGGGCGCAGGCGTGCAGGGCATGGTAGCGGGTCAGGTGGCAGACCTGGCTTCTGAAAAGTCCGGTGCGCGGGATATGGATACGCTGCGCTTTATACATGTCAACAAGACCGGCGCAATGATACGAGCGTCGCTGCTTGCGGGCGGCTGCGTAGCGGGCGCTGATGAAGAGCAGTTGAAGGCGCTGAGCGATTTCGGATATGCTTATGGCGACCTGTTCCAGATGACTGACGATATACTTGATGTAGAAGGCAGCTTTGAAAGCATGGGCAAGACGCTGGGAAAGGACGCTCAGGAGGGAAAGCTTACATATATCTCGCTGGTAGGACTTGAAGAAGCAAAAAAAATCGCCGGACAGACGGCTGAAAACGCATTGGCTGCGCTGGAGATATTCGGAGAAAAGGCGTGGCTTCTGCGGGAGCTTACAAACGCCACGTTAAGCCGAAAAAGCTGACGGAATGCGGGATATTTACGGGATATAATGAAAACCAGTTACATTGACGGCATCAAAAGCATAGAGGATTTCAGGCGCATTCCCGAGAATGAGCTCGATGACCTTGCCGCGGAGATAAGGGAGTTTCTGGTGCGGTCGGTATCAAAGACCGGCGGGCACCTGGCCTCCAATCTCGGCGTGGTGGAGCTTACCATAGCGCTGCAACGCGCCTTTGATACGCCAAAGGATAAGATCATATTCGATGTGGGCCACCAAACCTATGTCAACAAAATATTGACCGGCCGTGCGGCCGAATTCCCTACGCTCAGGCAGATGAACGGCCTTGCGGGCTTTCCCAAGACAGAGGAGAGCGAATTCGATACCTTCAATACCGGCCATTCCAGCACCTCCATTTCTGCGGCGCTGGGCATGCTGCGCGCCATGCGCATAAAGGGCACGCCGGGACGTGTCGTGGCGGTGATAGGCGACGGGGCGCTTACCGGCGGAATGGCCTTCGAGGCCCTCAACGACGCGGGACAGAGCGAACTGCCGCTTATCGTCGTACTTAACGACAACAATATGTCCATATCCAAGAATGTAGGCGCACTGCCAAGGCATCTTGACAGTATGCGCGTCAGCAGCGGTTATCTCGCCTTCAAACGAGGCATGGTGAATATGCTGGATAAGATGACAAAGGCTGGGCCGCGTATACATGCCTGGCTGTCAAAGGTAAAGTCCAGGATAAAGTACCTTCTGCTGCCTAATGTGCTGTTTGAGGAGCTGGGCTTTACTTATCTGGGCCCAGTGTCGGGTCACGACATACAGAGTCTTACAGAGGCGTTGAATCTTGCAAAAAAAGTGCCAAATCCCGTGCTGCTGCACGTGCTGACCGTCAAGGGAAAGGGCTACGGCCCGGCGGAGAAGGAGCCGAGCAGATTCCACGGCATAGGAAAATTCGATCCCGATACCGGCAGGAGTCCCGGCACGGCTAAAAAGGACAACTCGGCCATCGCAGGAGAGACGCTGTGCCGCATTGGCAGGCAGGAGAAGGACCTTGCAGTCATAACCGCTGCCATGAGTGAGGGTACCGGCATGGAGCCCTTCAGAGAGGCGTTCCCGGAAAGATTCTTTGACGTTGGCATAGCTGAGCAGCACGCCGTAACCATGGCCGCAGGGCTTGCTATGGGCGGTATGAAGCCTGTGGTAGCAATATACTCATCATTTTTACAGAGGGCTTACGACCAAATGCTCCACGATGTGGCGCTGCAAAGGCTGCACGTGGTCTTCGCCATAGACAGGGCGGGCCTTGTGGGCGCGGACGGCGAAACCCATCAGGGCGTGTACGATATTGCCTACTGTTTGACTATGCCTTATGTGGAGATATATTCCCCGGCCTCTAAGGGCGAGCTTGAGGAAATGCTCAAAATGGCGGTGGAGGGTGACGTCCCTGCTGCCGTACGGTACGGAAAGGGTACACTGCCGGATATAGTATACCCGGCGGTAGAGTACGGCAAATGGATTGAGATAAAACCCATATCCAATGTTACGGTGATAGCTACGGGCCGCATGGTGGAGATAGCGGAAAGGGCAGTTGAAAACCTCGATGTCGGGCTGGTGAACGCAAGGTTCATACGTCCTATGGACGAGGCTATGCTGGACATGATAAAACAGAAGTCTTCTTACGTCATAACGATTGAGGACGGCATTGCCCCTGCCTGCCGCGCCCTTATTTCACCCATTGAAATGGCAACCGGCACCAAAGCCTATTTCTGCGGAAAACCCAACCCGCTTATGATGCGCACGGGTCTGCGTATGCTTCACTGTCATTCTGCCGAGGCGGTAATGGTGGGCGACCGCATGGATACCGATGTAATTTCGGGAATGGAAAGCGGCATGTCCACGGTATTGGTTCTTTCGGGGGTTTCAACCCCTGAAACGCTCGCCACCTACGCGTACCGTCCGAGCATTGTTTTAAACGGCGTGGGCGATATTCCGGTTATGGCAAAAGAAGCCGCCGGCTAAGAGTTTTAAGATATTCGGTGTAAAAGTTTACATTTTTTTGTAGACATTTGAATTCGTTTGGTATATAATTAGTTTAATATGTATTTTAACTCTTTATGGAGGAATAGGAAAATGAAAAGTATTAAAAGAATTATTGCCGCGGCTTTGGTTTCGGTAATGGCGCTCAGCTTTACCGCTTGCCATAAAAAGGACGAGAACGCGGTAACCGTGGGCAAGGTTAAATTTACCTCGGCTTATTATATGTGCGCGCTTATAAACGCCGACTCCGAGGCAAAGTCGAAAGTTAAGGAAAGCCTGTCGGACAGCGGCTCCACAACCGATATCGATTATTATTCAAAAAAGGTTGATAATAAAGATTTTGTCAAGTGGGTAGAGGATACCGCGCTTGAAAATCTTAAAAAAATCGCCGCTTATAAAACTCTTTGCGAGGAAAACAAACTCGAAATATCCGAAGAGGACAAAACAAACGCCGAAACATATGCAAATTATTATTGGACTAATTACGGCTATTCCTCTTACTTTGAGCC
This sequence comes from uncultured Eubacteriales bacterium, assembly GCA_900552305.1. GTDB lineage: Bacteria > Bacillota > Clostridia > Monoglobales > Monoglobaceae > UMGS1494. The sequence continues at coordinate 1,048 of URZD01000171.1, read as the reverse complement.
GAACGGCGTAGGACAGAACACATATAAGCAGTACATGCTTGATTCATATTATTCAAGCGTTTACTTTGAACACCTCTATTCCAAGGGCGGTACAAAGGAAATTGCCGCCGACGAGGTTAAAACAAAGCTGTACGATAATTTCGTCATTGCTGATCTGCTTCAGGGCAGCTTCTCGGGCAAGACTGATGATGAAAAGACCAAGATTAAAAATAAATTCAATACTTATCTTGAAGATATAAAGAGCGGCAAAAAGACCTTTGAGGCGGTTTATAAGGAAGAAAACGGTTCGTCTGACGACAGTTCGAGCAGTTCAACCGAGGAAAAGCAGCCCAAGGATAAGTACGCCAGCGTTTTAGGTGCCAAGGATACTTCTTATGAATCGGATCAGTACGATACCGTAAAAGCTATGGCAACAGGCGAAGTAAAACTTATAGAGCTTGCCGACGATGCGGGTTTGATACTTGCGGTAAAGCAGGATATTAAGGCGGACGATTATTATATTGATACGCTTGACCTCGCAACACGCCACCTTATAGCTGATGATGATTTTGATAAGGAAATTACGGATTACGCAAATAAGATGGACTGCAAGGTTAACAATTACGCAGTAAAGCAGTTTAAGGTTAAGAAGATAAAAGAACCTACCGCTTCAAAGAGCTAAAGAAAACGCAGAAAACCGCGCCGATTTTTCGGTGCGGTTTTTTTGTTGCAATAATGTTTGTCTGATGTTATAATTGTTATTGTAATTTCATGAATTTAGTTTAAAATCGGTCAAACGGTGAGAATATGATACAAAAATTTGAATTTCACAAAACACAACGCAAAATTCTGATTGAGTCGGTTTTAACCGCTATTGACGCGGTGCGCCCGCGGGATTTTTATTTTCCGGGGGAAATGCACAATTTCTGGGAGATAGTCTGCGTTGCCGAGGGCGCGGCTATGGCTACCGCCGACGAACGGGTTTATAATCTTAAAAAGGGTGATCTGCTTTTTCATAAGCCTATGGAGTTTCACAAGCTGCACTCAATGGGAAAACCGTTTAAATCGA
>URZD01000170.1 GCA_900552305.1 uncultured Eubacteriales bacterium | reverse complement strand
GAAAACGATGCCGACTGGGACGGCTTTGAGTGGCTTGACGCGTCCGACACCCTGCATTCAACGGTTTCGTTCATGCGAATAAGCCGCAGCAAGCGGGACAGGACAATCGTTGCGGCGAACTTTGCAGCGGCGCCGTATATGGGTTGCGAAATAAAGGTTCCGACCTCGGGCGTATATGAAGTGGTTCTCGATACGGAACGCACGGAGTACGGCGGCGGCACGGACAGCGTTCTGAGCTGCACGGCAAAAAAGAAGATAAAAGACGGCAAGAGCTGTTGGGTTATAAATATGGATTTACCGGAGCTTTCGGCGGTCTATCTTAAAAAGAGGAAAAGTGAAAAGTCAAAAGCTGAAAAAGCGAAGTTGAAAAAGTAAGGTTAAAAAGGTGAAAAACAGGCACGGCGGACGCGGTGCGCCGCTGTGAACTGATCAGAATTGGAGGTTTTGTGGTATGAAATCAAAAGAATGTGTTGCAATGATACTTGCCGGAGGTCAGGGCAGCAGACTGGGGATTCTGACAAAGAATGTTGCCAAGCCTGCCGTTCCGTTCGGAGGAAAGTACAAGATAATTGACTTTCCGTTGAGTAACTGCACGCACTCGGGCATAAACACGGTCGGGGTGCTGACGCAGTATCAGCCGTTGGAGCTTAACACATATATCGGCAGCGGTCAGCCGTGGGATCTTGACCGCAATGACGGAGGTGTTTTTGTGCTCCCGCCGTATGTGTCCGCAGAAAAGGGCGAGTGGTATAAGGGTACGGCAAATGCAATATACCAGAATATAGCGTTTATCGACAGCTTTGACCCCAAGTATGTGGCGGTGCTGTCGGGCGATCATATATATAAAATGGACTATTCGCTTATGCTGAAGGCTCACAAGAAGGCGGAGGCAGACGCGACAATCGCGGTAATCGAGGTTCCGTGGGAGGAAGCGCCGCGGTTTGGTATAATGAACACGGACGAGGAAATGACGATTACGGAATTTGAGGAGAAACCGAAAAAACCGAAAAGCAATCTTGCATCCATGGGCGTGTATATATTCACATGGAGCGTACTTAAAAGATTCCTCATTGCCGATGAGAATAACCCAAAGTCGGACAACGATTTCGGTAAGAATATAATACCGGAGATGCTTTCTTCGGGTCACAAAATGCTTGCGTACAGATTTGACGGCTACTGGAAGGATGTCGGAACAGTGCAGAGCTTGTGGGAGGCAAACATGGACTTGCTTGCCGAAAACCCGCCGTTTGCACTGGAGGATGACGACTGGCGTATCTTCAGCCGTAACCCCGCAAAGCCGCCGCACTACGTTGCTCCGGGCGCAAAAATATGCAACTGCTATGTTACGGAGGGCTGCGAGATAGAGGGCAGCATTGAAAAATCGATTCTGTTCAATGGTGTGAAGATTGAGGAAGGCGCGACGGTGCGCGACTCTATAATTATGCCTGACGCGCATATTGCAAAGGGCGCAACGGTCGAAAAAGCAATTATCGGTCCGGGGGCATACATCTCGGAAAACGCGGTTATCGGCTCGAAGGACGAGGACGCTACGGACGATTTTCATAACACAAAAATCTGCTCCGATGACATTACTCTTATCGGCGCAAACGTAACTGTGGGCAGCGAGGTTAAAATCGGCTGCTGCTCCATGGTTACTCGGAATGTAAAAAAGAAAAGCACAAAGGTTGCGGAGCCTGACGTAAAATCGGCTACCGAAACTGCATAGGAGGGAATTGTGAATATGGATACGGGAAATATTTTGGGTCTTATATTTTCGGAAAATCCCGAGGCAAGTCTCGGCGAGCTTACGGCGTCACGTTCACCTGCGGCGGTGCCGGTAGGCGGAAGATACAGAATAATCGACTTTATACTCTCGGATATGGTAAATTCGGGAATTGACAAAGTAGGAATCACAACAGGCATGAAAAACCGCTCGCTGACCGACCATCTGGGCAGCGGAAAGGACTGGGACCTTGCAAGAAAGCAGAACGGTCTTTTCATAATCTCGCCTACAGGGAACGCGGACGGCGGAAACAGGCGGCTAAACGGAGTGGACTATATAAACAACGCGATGAGCTACCTTAAACGAAGCAGCCAGGAATATGTTATGGTCTGCGACTGTAACACCATTTGCAGCATAAACTTTGAGGACGTCGCAAAATTTCATTTTGAAAAGGGCGCGGATGTCACCATGGTATATACCGAGGTCGGCGAGCTTACCTCGGAGCAGCTTACGCATCACATAATGCTCGGCGTTGACGAGGACGGCGGGGTAACCGATATTCAGCTTTACCCCAAACGTCAGAAAACAAATCTTTCGTATATGCACATGATGCTTATAAGAAAGGAATTACTTATAGAGATAACCGATGACTGTCTGGCACATGACAAGCACAGTATATCAAGGGATATTCTGCTTGCCAATCTCAAAAAGCTGCGGTTTTTCGGCTATCGGTTCGACGGCTACAGAAAGAAGATAGACAGTATCAGGTCATTCTTTGAATTTAACCTTGATATGCTCAAGCCCGAGCTGCGCAAAAGTCTTTTCGGGGATGAGGAAAAGAGCGTATACACAAAGGTAAAGGACAGCGTTCCGACAAGGTACGGCACGGGTGCGGCGGTATCCAATTCGTTTATCGCGGACGGCTGTACGATTGAGGGAACTGTTGAAAACAGCGTTATATTCCGCGGAGTCAAAATTGGCAGAGGTTCAAAGATAAAGAACGCGGTAATAATGCAAAATTCTCAAATTATGGATAATTGCAGCGTTGAAAACGCGGTGTTTGACAAGGAGGTTATCCTCCGCAGCGGCAAAAAGCTGATGGGACAGGGAACATACCCGCTTGTTATAGGCAAAAGAACGATAGTCTGATACCGCAGTTCAAAGGATTAAAAATGAAAGGTGTGTATGTTTGTGAGTAATATTTTAATGGTTTCGTCAGAGGTTGCACCGTATGCAAAGACCGGAGGTCTGGGCGATGTTGTGGGCGCGCTGCCCGCGGCGCTTGCAGCGCTCGGTCATGACGTAAGGGTGGTAATGCCGAAATACGGATGTATTGCGGAAAAATATGTGGCGGAGATGCAGTTTCTGTTTTATATGTATGTGCCGCTCGGCTGGCGCAGCAAATACTGCGGCGTGTTCTCAATCGAAAAGCAGGGCGTTACCTACTATTTTATCGACAACGAATACTATTTCGGCGACAGCGTGCTTTATAAGTGGAACGATTTGGAGCGGTTTGCGTTTTTTGACAAAGCGGCTTTAGAAATTTTGAGAAAGCTGGACTTCCGTCCGAATGTGGTTCACTGCCACGACTGGCAGACAGGAATGGTTCCGGTGATTCTTGACGCGTATTACAAACGTGACGAGTTCTACTGTGGCATAAAGACGGTATTCACAATCCATAACCTTAAATATCAGGGCATATACACGATAGAGGCGGTGGAGGACTTCTTCTCGCTTGAGGCGTCATACTTCACAAACGACAAGCTGGAATTTCACGGTTGCGCAAATCTTTTAAAGGCGGGAATTGTGTATTCCAACGCGGTTACAACGGTAAGTCCGACCTATGCGGAGGAAATAAAAACTCCGATGGGCGGCGAGGGTCTTGACGGACTGCTCTTTGCAAGGGATAATTCACTGTTCGGAATACTGAACGGAATAGACTATGCGGAGTACAATCCGAAAACCGACCCGTATATATTCCAAAACTATGACGCAAAAACCGCGGCGGAGGGCAAAAAGGCTAATAAAACCGCACTGCAGGAGCAGCTCGGACTCCCTGTTGACGGCGAGAAGGTTATGATAGGTCTTGTGTCAAGGCTTGTTGACCAAAAAGGACTTGATATAATATCCTCGGCGATGAACGAGCTTATGAGCATGGACGTGCAGTTTGTTGTCCTCGGTACGGGCGATGAAAAATATGAAAATATGTTCAAGCATCATGCATGGTGCAACAGCGATAAAATGTCGGCGAATATTATGTTCAGCAACGAGATGGCGCACAAGATTTATGCGGCGTCCGACCTGTTCCTTATGCCGTCGCTGTTTGAGCCGTGTGGTCTGTCGCAGCTGATGAGTCTTCGCTACGGAACCGTGCCGATCGTGCGTGAGACGGGTGGTCTCAAGGATACTGTATGGCCATACAATGAATACGATGGAACCGGAACAGGATTTTCATTTGCTAACTACAATGCACATGAGATGCTCGACTGCATCCGCTATGCAAAATACATCTATTATAATAAGAAGCGTGAGTGGAACAAGATCGTAGACCGTGGCATGGCGGCTGATTTTTCCTGGCAGACATCGGCTGGAA
>URZD01000169.1 GCA_900552305.1 uncultured Eubacteriales bacterium | reverse complement strand
TGGGGTAATTCGCACTTTGCAACGGCAACGCGCCAGACTCCGAAGTTTGCAAAAGCGGGACTTCCCGGGGACGAACGCGAAATAACGCTTGAGCTGAAGCTGATTGCGGATGTCGGTCTTTTGGGTTTTCCAAACGTGGGAAAATCAACATTTTTGTCGATAGTCAGCGATGCGCGCCCCAAGATTGCGAACTATCATTTTACAACCCTCGTTCCGAATCTGGGTGTTGTAAATATGGGTGACGGCAGCTTTGTAATTGCGGATATTCCGGGAATTATCGAGGGCGCCCACGAAGGCGTGGGTCTTGGTCATGCTTTTTTACGTCATGTGGAGAGAACGCGCATACTTCTGCACTTTGTGGATGTTTCCGGATGTGAGGGCAGAAACCCGATAGAGGATGTGCGAACAATAAACAACGAGCTTGTCAGCTACAGTGAAAAGCTCGCCGAAAAACCGCAGATTATAGTTGCAAACAAAATGGATATTCCGTCATTTGATGAAAACTTTGCGGCGTTCAAAAAGGAAATGGAAAACGAAGGCTACAAGGTGTTTGCAATCTCGGCGGCAACGAGGAAGGGCATAGACGAAGTTCTTAAATATACCTATGAAATGCTTTCCAAGCTGCCCGAGGACGAGGACGATGATTATGACTATCTCGATTTGGATGAGGCAAGAGATAACGACCCGATTGAAATTACGGTTGATAACGGTGTTTATATCGTTGAGGGAATGCAGGTAAGAAAGATTGTCGGCTCGACAAACTTTGACGATTACGAATCGCTGCAATATTTCCAGCGCGTTTTGAGAAAGAGCGGAATTATTGATATGCTCGAAGAAAAGGGCATAAAAGAGGGCGATACCGTGCATATGTACGGAGTTGAATTTGATTATGTAAGGTAGGTAACGGTAATGGTCAGCATAGACGATATAAAAAATAACGAGGACATTAAAACCTATATTACGCAGGCGGATCAGTCACTTGTTGCGCTGGGATTCACAGAACATTCGTTCGCTCACGTGACCCGCGTTGCTGAAACGTCAAGGTATATACTTGAAACCCTCGGTTTTGACGAGCATGAGGTGGAGCTTGTGCAGATTGCGGCATACCTTCACGACATCGGCAACCTTGTAAACCGTGTCGACCATTCCCAGAGCGGTGCGGTAATGGCGTTCCGTATACTGGACAAAATGGGTATGCTGTCCGGCGATATTGCAAAGGTTGTTACGGCGATAGGCAACCATGACGAAGGAACGGGAGTTGCGGTAAATCCGATAGCCGCGGCGCTGATTATTGCGGACAAAACGGACGTGCGGCGCAGCCGCGTGCGGAATACCGATATTTCAACCTTTGATATGCACGACCGCGTGAATTACTCGGTTAAAAAGGCTGTTGTAAAAATTAACGAGGAACGCACGATAATAAAGCTGAAAATGGAAATCGACCCGCACTATGGCTCAATAATGGACTATTTTGAGATATTTATGCAGCGTATGCTGATGTGCAGAAAGGCGGCTGAAACGCTCGGACTGCACTTTAAGCTGATTATAAACGAACAGCAACTCATTTAACGGCTGAAAACTCAATATAAAAGCTCACCTAAGCGGCGTAAGCTGCCGTAAGGTGAGTTTTTTATTTTTTGCGCATATCCCGCAGCCTGTCCGAATATATATGTCATAAGAAAAGTATTCCAATATACATTTGACAAACGGAGGAGAGGTTATGGATACAGTCAGAGGACTAAGCCGCAGCGAGGTTGAGGCGTCAAGGGAAAGAAACGGAAGCAACAGACTTTCCGAGAAGGAAAAAATCACCTTTTGGCAAAAATACTGGGAGAAGTTTGACGATCCGATAATAACGATACTTCTGGTGGCTCTCGGAATAAACGTAATATTCACATTTCTCGGTAAGGTTGATTGGTTTGAGTGCGCGGGGATTTTTATTTCCGTTCTTCTTGCAACATTCGTGAGCGCGCTTTCCGAATTTAAAAACGAGGAAACCTTCAGAAATATCCAGTCGGAAGCGTCAAAGGTCAAGTGCAAGGTTTACCGCGAGGGCAGACTTGTTGAGGTAATGATTGACGAGCTTGTGTGCGGCGACTTTGTGCTTTTGCAGTCGGGTGACCTTATTCCCGCGGACGGGAATGTGGTTTCGGGAAGTATTAAGGTTGACCAGTCGGCATTGAACGGTGAGAATAAGGAAACGGAAAAATGCCCTTCCCACGCCCCGATTACATATCGGAGCAGACTGATTGATTTTTGGGACAAGCACAGCCTGTTCCGCGGTTCGGTGGTCTGCTCAGGCCAGTGCATAATGGAAGTATGCGAGGTCGGCGACAAGACCGTATACGGGCGGTTAAGTTGCGAAACAGGCGACGAGGAGCGCAAAAGTCCGCTCCAGGTCAAGCTCGCGGCGCTTGCAAAGAGCATAAGCAAATTCGGTTACATCGGCGCAGCGCTTGTCGTGCTGATTTGTATGTTTCATAATATAGTTATCGATAACGGCTGGAACATCGCGATGATAAACCGATACTTCTCGGACGCGGCACAGGCGCTTTCGGACTTAATCAGCGCGGTTATCCTCGGTATAATCGTGATTGTGGTTGCTGTTCCGGAGGGACTGCCGCTTATGATTGCCATTGTCTGTTCGCTTAACATGAAAAAAATGATGAAAAGCAATGTTCTTGTCCGAAAACTGATAGGAATAGAAACGGCGGGGAGTATTAACATACTTTTTTCGGACAAGACAGGAACAATAACCTGCGGAAGGCTTAAAGCAACGAGTTTTACGGACGGCGGCGGAAGGGTTTATCGAATGACGGAGGAACTTTCCGAAAAAATGAGGAATATTCTTGCGGCATCGGTTGTATACAACAGCTCTGCGTACTTGTCGGACGGAAAAATACTCGGTGGCAACGCGACGGAAAAGGCGCTCTTGGAGCTTGTGAAGGGTTGTATGCCCAACAGACTTCACATCAAAAAAGGTCGCGAGGTTCTTTTTTCAAGCGAGCGCAAATACTCGATAACAGAGGTAAGCGGCGATATAAACGGCGCATTTGTCAAAGGCGCGCCCGAAAAAATTCTGAAACGGTGCAGACGTTTTTATGACAGCGGCGGGAGCGTTGCGGCGCCTTGATCGGTGCCTGGACTTAGCGCGCGCATAGACGAAATGGCGCAGCGGTGCGAACGCGTAATCGCGCTTGCGGTGGCGGACGAATTTCCCAATTCGGAAATACCCGACAATCTGATTTTAATAGGCTTGGTCGGAATACGCGATGATTTGCGCCCTGATGTAAAGGGCTCGGTTTCCGAGGTGAAACGCGCGGGAATACAGGTGGTAATGATTACGGGCGACAAAAAGGAGACTGCTGTCGCTATTGCAAAAGAGGCGGGAATCGTTGAAAGCAGCCGCGACGTTGTACTGACATCGGACGACCTGCAAAGGATGAGCGATGACGAGGTGAGCGGGATTTTGCCGTCTGTGAGGGTGATAGCAAGGGCTTTGCCGACCGATAAAAGCCGCCTTGTCCGCATTGCACAGCAAAAAGGCATGGTTGCGGGAATGACGGGCGACGGAGTAAACGACCTTGCCGCACTCAGACGCGCGGACGTCGGCTTTGCAATGGGCAGCGGCACAGATGTTGCAAAGGAGGCGGGCGACATTGTTATACTTGACGATAATTTTTCCTCTGTCAAAAAGGCGGTGCTTTTCGGCAGAACGATATACAACAGCATAAAACGGTTTATCACGTTTCAGCTCACAATCAATGTTGCGGCGGTTTCCGTATCGGTTTTGGGCCCTATAATCGGAGTCGAAAAGCCGCTGAACATAACGCAGATGCTTTGGATTAACCTTGTTATGGACACTCTTGCGGCGATTGCCTTCGGCGGTGAGCCGGCGCTCGGAAGATATATGCTCGAACGCCCGAAAAGGCGCGATGAGGATATAATAGACAGGCGGATGTGGTCGGCGATAATAACTGACGGACTGTTTATATGTATAATGAGTATGTTCATGTTTATGTCAAAGGATGTTCACTATGCGTTCAGAGGTCATCAGGCAGATATATATTTCTACACGGGATATTTCAGCTTCTTTATATTTTCGTGTATATTCAATGCCTTTAATGCAAGATGCGACGGTATCGACCTTATAGAGAATATTTCGCTCAACAAGCCGTTTCTTGCGATAATTTTTCTGATTTGCAGCGTACAGATTCTGATAACCTACTTCGGCGGTGCGTTTATCGGAACGGCGGGACTGACGGTAAGCGAATGGGTAACCGTGCTTGTAATGTCGGTTTTGATTATTCCAGTGGATATTATAAGAAAGCTGATAG